>CAZQHA010000059.1:0-13933 GCA_964592795.1 uncultured Planctomycetaceae bacterium
ACCTGCGCAGCTTCCTGTCGGGCGATCCGGTCGTCGCCGCGCCGCCGAGCCGATCGTATCGGGTCCGCAAGTTCGTCCGCCGGAACCGCCTCGCGGTGTTCGCGACGAGCGCGGTCGCGATCTCCCTCGTCGCCGGCGCCGTCGCGTTCGCGTGGCAGGCGCGAGTGGCGCGCCAGGAGCGCGACCGCGCGGTGAGCGCGGAGACGGAGACGGCCGAGCGCGCCAAAGAGCTGCGCGCCGTGTCGGAGTTCCAGTCGAAGATGCTCGAGCGCGTGGATCCGACGGACGCAGGGATCGCGCTCGCGCGGGACCTGCGCGCGAAGCACGCCGCCGCGCTCGTGAAGGCCGGCGTTCCCGAGTCGGAGCGCGCCGCGCTCGAAGAGCGCTTCTCCGACGAGCTGGCGCGCGTCAACTCGACCGATGCGGCGATGGGCGTCGTCGACGGAGCCATCCTCGTTCCCGCCGTCGATGCGATCGGCAAGCAGTTCGCGGAGCAACCGCTCGTGGGCGCGGCGCTGCGGCAGACTCTCGCGACCTCGTACACGCAGCTCGGTCGCTTCGAGCAAGCGCTGCCGCTGCAGGAGTCCGCGCTCGCGGAGCGGCGCAAGCTCCTGGGCGACGCCGATCCGGACACGCTGCGATCGATCAACGACATGGCCGTGCTCCTCGAGAAGCGCGGCGAGTACGCGCGCGCCGAGCCTCTGTACCGGGAAGCATGGGAAGCCTGGCGTCGAGAACGAGGCGCCGAGAGCGAGGAAGCTCAGTCGGTGCTGATGAACCTGGGCGGCAACCTGCGCTACCAGTCCAAGCTGGCCGACGCCGAGACGACACTCCGCGAGGCGCTGGCGCTCGGCCGCCGCGTGCGCGGCGACGACGCGCGCGAGACGCTGATCTGCCAGAACGTGCTCGAGTACCTCCTTCGCGACGACGGGCGCGTCGCCGAGGCGGAGCCGCTGTGCCGTGACTCGTACACGCGCGGCCGCGCCGTGTTCGGACCGGACGATCCCGACGTGATCGTGTGGACGCACAACCTCGGCGGGCTGCTCGCGAACATGGGGCGCTTGGAGGAGGCCGCGAGCTTCTACCGCGAAGCCTACGAGAGCGCGCGCCGCGTGCACGGCGAGGAGACCCCCTTCACGCTCACGTGCGCGCGGAGCCTGGGCTCGAACCTGCAGCGACGCGCGAGATTCGCCGAGGCCGAGCCGCTCTTGCGATCGGCCCTGGAAGGATCGCGTCGCATCCTCGGCCCCGATCACCCCGACACGGTCGCGTGCCTGTCGTCGGTCGGCGTCCTCCTGAAGAGCCAGGGCAAGCTCGCGGAAGCCGAGCCGTACTTGCGCGCGTGCGTCGACGCCGACCGGCGGACGCTCGGAGCGGAGCACGTGGACACGCTCAACGCGCTCGCGATCCTCGCGTCCACGCTCGCGGGCACGGGGAAGTCGGCGGAGGCCGAAGCGATCTTCCGCGATCTGCTCGACACGCCGAAATCGGTGTGGCCGGACGAGCATCCCGACCGGCTGATCGTGACGAACAACCTGGGAGTGCTCCTGATCGACGTCGGCCGCGCGGGCGAAGCGGAGGGGCTCTTGCGCGACGCGCTCGCGGTTCGCATGCGGACGTCGGGTCCGGAGCATCCGGAGACGCTCGTCCTGCAGAGCACGGTCGGAAAGGTGCTCGAGATCCAGAACAAGCTCGGCGACGCGGAGGCGATGTACCGCGACGCGACGGAGAAGTTCCGCAGGGTGCTCGGCGACGACCATCCCAACACGGCCAGCAGCTTGGGCAATCTCGCCGGCGTGCTCACCGCCAAGGGCGAGTACGCGGAGGCGGTGGCGCTCTCGAACGAATCGATCGCGATCTTCGAGCGGACGCTCGGCCGCGAGAGCGCGAAGGTCGGCGGCGCGCGAATGGCGCTCGGCAAGACGCTGGCGAAGGACGGGCGGTTCGCGGACGCGGAGCAGGAGCTGCTGGAAGCGCAGCGCGTGCTGGCGAGCGCGCAAGGCGTGACGCCCGCTCGATTGGAGTCGAGCCGCAAGGCGCTCGTCGCACTCTACGAGGAGTGGGAGAAAGCGGAGCCCGGGAACGGGCACGCCGATAGCGCGGCGCGGTGGCGTTGAGCGCGCTCAGTGCGCCGGCGCGGGATCCTGCTTCTTCATGACGGCGCGCGCTTCGTCGCGCTCGAGCGGCCGCGCGACGGGCTTGGCCCACGTCTCGTCGATCGTGAGGCCGTAGTAGTAGACCTTCCCGGCCTCCGCCTGCACGTCGATCATCGTCTGCTGATCGTCCTTCGAGAAGATCGTGCTCTCGTGCGTGACCACGACGAGCGTGCGGCCGGGCGGGCGCTCCCAGCAGACGTAGCTGTCGCTGCCGATCCGGCCGATCTCGCGCTCGTCCTCGTGGATCTGCATCGCGCGCAGCTTCCCCTGCACCACGGGCATCCGGATCACGTAGATGCGCGACACCGACGGCGAGCTGATCTCGACCGATTGCGAGGGCATCGGCACGCGCTGGTACGAGTCCGCGGTGCAGGACGCGAGGAGGGCGGCGAGCGACAGGATCGGGATCCAGAGCTTCATGACGGCACTCGGTGCGCGCGCCGGCGTGCGCGGAAGATGGCGCACGCCGGCGGCGATGGACTCAGACGCGGGGACTCACTCCTTCGGAGTCGTCGTGGTCGTCGACGACGACGTCGTCGGCGGCTTCGCGGTCTTGAACTCGGTCGAGGCCTTGTCGGCGACCTCGATGACGTCGTCGAGCTTCTCCGAGATCGTCTCGGCGGCCTTGGCCTGCGACTTCGACTTGCCGGCGATCCCGCGGACGCCCGCGGGGGTCAAGTCTTGCTTGAGGTACGTCACGAGGTCGTTCGACGTCTGGACGTAGGACTTGAGCTGCTCGATCGCGGACTGCGTGGTCGTCACGACCTCGTCGAGCGTTCCCTTGAGGTTCTCGCGCCGCTTGTCGGACGCTTGCTTGAGGTCGGGGTCGCTGATGTGCGTCGCGTTCGCGGTCCAGGTCGAGAAGAGCTTCGAGGCTTCGGTCTGCGTCTGCTCGAGACGCGACTGGGCTCTCTTGAACGAGCTCTCGATCTCCTTCGTGCTCTTGGCGAACGAGTCGAACTCGGGCTTGGGATCGGTGTCCGCCTTGTCGACCAACGTGACGAGCGAGCTGGCGTTGCTCGTGATCTTGAGCTTCAGCTTCTCGATGTCGGTGCGCAGCTCCTGCATGCGGACGGAGGTCTTGTCGACCGCGTTGTGACCCGAGCTCTGACAAGCGGCGAGCAGAGCGAGCGCACACAGAAGCGTCGATTGAGTCAGTGTCTTCATAGGGGAGGTCTCTCTTTGCGAGGAACGCGCTGCGGTTCCAGCTCGGCGGCAGTCCGAGCCGCGGGTCGAGCACGCGTCGAATCGACCGGGGATTCTACTCTCGTCTCGCGAATCGTTCGAGCCGCGCGCGTCAGAAGGAGACCGTCACGAACGCGATCGGACCTTGGAAATCCGAGCTGATCTCGCCTTCCCAGTCGCTGCCCTCGGCGGAGAGCGCGAAGTGCAGAGTCCGCCAGCCGAAGCCGAATCCAAAATGATCCCAAGGTTGATAGAGCGCATCGAGGCCGAGGCTGAACACGCGGCCCTTGTACGGGTCGTACTCCAGTCGGAACGCGTCGAGCCTTCCGTCGAGCACCCAGGTGTCGGTCAACGCGACCTGACCGTACAAGCTGAGCACGGGAAGCGGCGCGAGCACGTCGCCGCCCTCGTCGACGGCGCCACCCGACGTCGACAGTCCCGCGTCGACGTCCGTCACGTGGAAGCCCAGCGCGACGCCCACCTCCTTTTCCTGCGTCTTGAAAAAAAATGCGGGACGTCGAATCCAGTCGCGCTTGGGTCGTGGAGGACGACAAGAAGATGCCCGCGCCGAGCCAGAAGCGCTGCGTCAGCGCGGGGTAATTCGGAATGCCGGGGTGCGCCCCGTCCTCGTGCGAGCGAGCATCGCCGGGCTCGCGCCGAACGCCGAGAGAACGAGCGGATGATGCGCCTCGATCGACGGAAGCACGGCTTCGGCGAGGGAAGACGTCGGCTCGGTCCACGCACTCGCGCCGGACTGGAAGAGCGCGATCGACGGTGCGCGGGGCGTCTCCCATCGCCACGTCGAGCACGGTCCAGTCCGGGACCGCGACCGGCGCTAACCGGTCGCCGCCGTCCGCGCTGGTCGAGCTCGACGTCATTCCATGTCGACCTGCAAGTCGACCGCGCCGTCGCCGTGCGAGGCGCCGAAGATCGCTTCGATGTCGAACCAGAAGCCGTCGAGCAGGGGGATGCGCGAGCAGAAGTTCTTTCAGCTCTTGTCCGCGACCTTCGCTCGCGAGTAGTGCAGCATGACCTGGTCCAACGTGACGCGGAATGCCCCGCCGGAGTACTGCATGGAGAACTCGAGCGTCGCCGTGCGCTCGTCACCCAGCCAGCGCACGACGCGGAAGCCTCGGATCCCCGGACGAATCTCGACGAGTTCGCCCGTCTTGCCGCGGGCGACCGAGTCGATCACGCGCGCACACGCGGAGGCGCACGGAGACGGAGCGAGCGCGTCGTCGACTGGAGGAGGGAAGGCATCGCGAGCTTCGAAGCGCGGGCGCGGACAGTCTACGATCCGGACCTGGGATGGACGCCAAGACAATCGTCGACTACGCCGCGAGCCTCGACTGCATCCACTGCGGTCTGTGCCTCAACACGTGCCCGACGTACCGGCTCACCGGCGTCGAGTCGTCGAGCCCGCGGGGACGGATCCACTTGATGCGCGCGGTGGCCGAGGGCGCGCTCGAGCCCGACGCCGCGTTCGGCGAGGAGATGGACTTCTGCCTCCTGTGCCGTCACTGCGAGAGCGTCTGTCCGTCGGGCGTGCGCTTCGGCGCGATGATGGAGCACACGCGCGACGCGATCGACGCCGTGCAGCCGCGTTCCCTCGTGTCGCGCGCGCTGCGGTGGCTCGGATTCCGTGTCGTGCTCCCCCACCGCGCCATGCTGCGGCTCGCGGCGACCTTCGGCCGGTACGCGCAGCAACTGGGGATCGTGCGCCTGCGACCGCTCATCCCGCCCTCCGCCGATCGCAGGCGCTTGCCGGAGCTCACGCCCGCGATCGGAACGAAGCGCGGAGCCGTATTCGTCCTCGAAGGCTGCGTCATGCCCGAGCTCTTCGGGAGCGTCAACCGCGCGACGGTCTCCGTGCTCGCGCGCTGCGGCTTCGAGTGCCGCTCGCCGCGCGATCAGCCGTGCTGCGGATCGCTTCACGCGCACAACGGCGACCTCGAGACGGCGCGCGAGCTCGCGCGGCGGACGATCGCCGCGTTCGAGGCGACGGGCGGCGAAGCGCCGGTCGTCGTCAACAGCGCCGGCTGCGGCTCGCACATGAAGGAGTACGGCCACCTCCTGCGCGAGGACTCGGCGTGGCGCGAGCGGGCGGAGCGCTTCGCCGCGCGCGTCGTCGACTTCTCGGAGTTCGTCGCGTCGCCGGCGTGCGCGGGCGCGCTCGAGCACGCGCAGCTGGACGCGTCGCTCGCTCCGATCGCGTACGACGATCCGTGCCACTTGTGCCACGGCCAGCAGATCCGCGCAGAGCCGCGCGTGCTCCTCGACAAGGTCGCGGAGCGCGTCGAAATGAAGGACAGCGAGCTGTGCTGCGGCTCGGCGGGCATCTACTCGCTGGCGCGTCCCGACGACGCCGCGGCGGTGTTCGCGCCCAAGCTCGCGGCGTTCGTCGAGAGCGGCGCGAAGACGCTCGTCACCGCGAACCCCGGATGTCAGATGCAGTGGCAAGCGGGGCTCGAGCGCGCCGGAGTGCGCGCGCGCGTGATGCACGTCGCGGAAGTGCTCGATGCGGCGATGAAGCGTTAGCGCGCGGTTTCGGCCGGCTCGCGCGGCGCGAGCGCCTTCAGGATCTCGTCGACGTGCGCCTTCTTGCCCGGCGAGTTGCGCGGCCACTTCACCACCATCACGCAGTACTGGCCCGGCGTGCTCAGGTTGACGCGCAACGAGTCCCGAAACGTCTTGCCGGCTTCGAGCTCGCGCTCGTGCACGAACACCGGCGCGTACGCTCCCCACACGAGCGTTCCCGTCTCGAGGTCGGTGCGCCCGCCTTCCTCGCCGATGTCCTTCATGGACATGCTGAATCCGCCGCCGCCGAACTGCTGGCGGATCTGACCCTCGCCCATCGCGGAGGGGTACCACGTCAGTTCGACCTGACGCGGCGGCCGCGCGTCGCCCACGGGAAGCTTCGACCAGTCGAAGCGCGGCTTCGGCGGCTCGGCTTCCTTCTCCGAGTCCTGCGGCGTCTTCGGCTCGTCCTTCTTCTCGGGCACCTCGATCTTCGGCGGCTCGGGTTCGGCGCGCGGGTTTGCGAGCACGACGGAGTCCTCGCCCTGGAAGAGCTTCGCCGCGCTGACGACTTCGAGGTGGAACGGCAGCGTTCCGAGCTCGAACGCTTCGCGCAGCCGCGCGTCTCCGTCGATGCGTCCGGCCGACTGACGCATCACGAAGACGATGCACGCGGCGATCAGCGCGAGACCGAATCCGACGCCCAGGACGGAGCCGACGCCTCGGCGCTGCGTCGCGTCAACGATTGGGACCGACATGGAACGGCTTCAGGATCTGGCGCACCTCGTCGTCCGTGATCGGATCGGAGCCGCGCTCGCGCAGGAGCTGAAGGACGAGGAAACCTTCATCGCCTTCGCGCGTCGCATCGATCATGATCATGCTGCCCAGACCCTGCTGCCCCTCTTCCGGCACGATGTCCTGCATGAAACCGGCGAGCTCGATGCGCATGCGCAGGCAGCGCAGCTCGCGACCTTGCACTTCGACGACGCCCGTCTGCAGGTCCTTGAACTTCATGAGCACCATGTTCTCCGGGAACACGGGATCGTCCGAACCGAACAATTGATCGCGCTGCGCACCGGCGTTCGCGCCCTTGTGGTACTGGATCTGGAGCTGGATACCACTGCGACGGTCGCGCAGCATGTACTGCTCCATGCCGATCATCGACCCCATTTGCAGACCTGTCTGCAGCTCGAGACCTTCCGGACGCTCGTCGTACGGCAGGACCTTCGCGAGCCGCGGCCATTGCACCTCCGGGTCCGCCGCCTTCCTGCCGTAGCTGACGGCGAGCCCGATCGCGACGACCGCGAGTACGATCATCGCCAGGCAGCCGCCGCCGCAGAACCACACCCAGGTCGGGACCTTCTTCTTGGGCGGAGCAGTCGACTCTTCAGCGGTCCATGCGGCGTCGGCCATGTCGAGTACCTCTCGGGAAGGGAAAGAATGGGAAGGAGACGCAGCCCTTCGCGAGGTTCTACTCCCGCGCGGCGCTGCGCTTCAACGCGGCGGCTATTTCTGGCGCGCGGTCAGCTCTTCCATTCGTAGAAGCCGCGCCCGCTCTTCTTGCCGAGCTCGCCGCGCTGGACTTTCTCGCGCAGGAGCAGCGGCGGCTCGAAGCGCGCGCCGAACTCCTTGTGCAGGTACTCCGCGATCGAGAGGCGCACGTCGAGACCGACGAGGTCGGTGAGCTCGAGCGGCCCCATCGGGTGCCCGTAGCCGAGCACCATCGCCTTGTCGATGTCGCGCGCGTCGGCGACGCCGCTCTCGAGCATACGGATCGCCTCGAGACCGACGAGCACGCCCAGGCGCGACGAGGCGAAGCCCGGGCTGTCCTTGACGCGGATCGGATCCTTGCCGAGGCGCCGTCCGAGGTCGAGCGCGAGCTGCGCGGCGTTCTCGGCCGTGCGGTCGGTCACGACGATCTCGACGAGCTTCATCAGGTGCACGGGGTTGAAGAAGTGCATCCCGACGACGCGCTCGGGATGCGCGGTCACGCTGGCGATGCGCGTCACCGGCAACGACGACGTGTTCGTCGCGAGCAACGCGTCGGCCGCGACGAGCTGCGACACGTCGCGAAACACGGCCTGCTTCAGATCGAGCCGCTCGGGGATCGCCTCGATCACGCACTGCGCGCGCGCGACCGCTTCGTCGATCTTCGAGGTGCCCGAGAGCAGCTTCAGCGCGCGGTCGCGCACGGCGGGCTCGACCTTGCCCCTCGCGACGCCCTTCTCAAGGTTCTGCCCTACCGCCGCCAGCCCGCGCTCGACCGCCGCGGGATCGACGTCGTAGAGGCGCGTGTCGATACCCGCGAGCGCGAGCACCTGCGCGATCCCGTGTCCCATCGTGCCCGCGCCGAGGACGGCGGCGGTCTGGATCTCGTCTGCTTTCATGTAGAGGGAAACCTTCGACTATTGCCCCGGAATGAGGACGATCTTGCCGAGCACCTTGCGCTCCTCGAGGAGCACGTGCGCCTCGGCGAGCTTCGAGAGCGGCATCACGCGGTCGACGACCGGTTGGTAGGCGCCCGACGCGACGCGGCTCATGATCGTGGGCAGCGCGCCGCGCGGCCCCATCGTCGATCCGAGGATCGATTGGTTCTTGATGAAGACGTGCGGCAGCGAGATCGAAACGGTAGGTCCCGTCGTCCCGCCGCACGTGACGAGCCGCCCGTTGCGCGCGAGCACCTTCATCGACGTGTCCCACGTCGCCGGTCCCACGTGCTCGACGACGACGTCGACGCCGCGTCCGTCGGTCAACTTGCGCACCGACTGTCCCCAGTCGGGCTGCGAGTGATCGACGACCTCGTCGGCGCCGAGCTCGCGCGCGAGGCGCAGCTTGGCATCGGAGCCCGCCGTCGCGAGCACGCGCGCTCCGCGCTCGCGCGCGATCTGGATCGCGGCCGAGCCGACGCCGCTCGCGCCGCCGATCACGAGCACGGTCTCGCCGCTGCGCAGCTGCGCGCGCGTCACGAGCATGCCCCAAGCCGTCAGGAAGACGAGCGGCACCGCGGCGGCGCGCACCGGATCGATCCCGTCGGGCAGCGGCAGCGCGAAACGCGAAGCCACGGCGACGTACTCTCGGTCGAGGCCGTCGAAGTGCTCGCCGCGGATCTGGTAGTCGTTCGACAGGTGATCGTTGCCCGCCAGGTCGTGCGGCGACGTGCCCGAGCTGTACCCCGGCTCGATCAAGACGCGCTGTCCGGATCGGAATCCGTGGACGCCGTCGCCGAGCTGCGTGATCTCGCCGATGCCGTCACAGCCGGGGATCAACGGCAGCGGCAGCTTCACGCCCGGCATGCCCGCGCGCACGAACAGGTCGAGATGGTTGAGCGACACCGCGAGCATGCGCACGAGCACCTCGCCGGCCGCGGGCAGCGGGATCGGCAGGTCGACGATCTTGATCACGTTCGGACCGCCGTGAGCGGGAATGTGCGCGGCTTGCATGCTCGGTCCTCAGTGCCCTTGGAAGCGCGGCGCGCGTTTCTCGACGAACGCCGCGATGCCTTCCCGCGCGTCGTCGGAGGCGAAGAGGCGCGCCTGGCACTCGCGCTCCAGCGCGAGTGCACTTTCGATCGGGATCTCCATGCCCGTCTGCACCGCGCGCTTGATCAAACCGACGCTCATCGCGGCGCGGCCCGGCGCGCAGAACGAGCGCGTGTACTCGAGCGCCTGCGCCAGGAAGCTCGCGTCATCGGGCGCGTCGCGCAGCTCGTTGACGAGGCCGAGCGCCTGCGCTTCGTCGTAGTCGAAGAGGCGCCCCGTTGCCATCAGCTCGATCGCCTTCGACTTGCCGACGACGCGCGAGAGCCGCTGCGTGCCGCCCGTGCCCGGAAGCACGCCGAGCGAGATCTCCGGCAGCCCGCACTTGCCCGAGCCGCGCCGCGCGATGCGCAGGTCCGCCGCGAGCGCGATCTCGAGCCCTCCGCCGACGCAGTGGCCGCCGAGCGCGGCGACGACGAGCTTGGGCGTGTGCTCGAGGCGCGAGAGCGTCTCGTTCGCGTGCAAGCAGAACTGGTACTTGAAGCTCGGCGTGACCGCGTTGAGCATCGCCACGTCCGCGCCGGCGCAGAAGAACTTCTCGCCCGCGCCCGCGAGCAGGATCGCCTGCACCGAGTCGTCGAAGCGCGCGCGCAGCACGGCCTCGTCGATGTCGCGCATCATCGCGTGCGAGTAGCCGTTCGCGGGCGGGTTGGTGAGCGTGATCAGCGCGACGCCGCCGCCGCTCGCGTACGTGGCGAGGCCATTCGGGAGCTTCTCGGCGGGCTCGAGGACCGTGGCGGTCATTGGGATCGACGTTCTAGCAGAAGCGCTGCGACCGGTCGACGGCGCTCTCACCGCTTGCGAACGCGGTAGCGATTCGAAGGATCCGGCTCGACCCGTTTCTCCGCGCGGGCCACGAGCTCGAGCATCTCGCGGATCAAGATCGGCTCATCCGTGCGGCCGTGCTGGCGCTTCTCGATGTACGCATCGCCGCCATCGGCCATGAACGAGTTCATCGCGACGCGGTAGGTCGCCTTGGGATCGAGCGGCTTGTCGCCGACGTGCACCGAGCGCAGCCGGCGCTTCTTGCCCTCGATCGAGACCTCGAGCTCGACTCCGCTGACTTCCAGGCCCGAGCTCGACGCGCCCTCGACGGAGCGTCGCAGCATCGTCTCGAGCTCCGCGCCGGTCATCGTCAGCACGCTGACGAAGTTGTCGAACGGCATGATCTCGAACAGATCGCGCCGCGTCAGCGGCCCGGCCGGCAGGTCGCACCGGATGCCGCCGCGGTTCATCAGGCCCACGTCGGCCCGGGTGTGCTTGCGCGTCGCGTCGGCGATCCAGTTCCCGGCCGTCGACGATTCGAGCGGATGCTTCGCGCGCGTCAGCGGCCCCGCGAGCTCTCCCACGACGACCTTCATCTCCTCGTCGCTCCGCGCCGTGAGCTCCTTGCAGATGCGCTCGACGTCGGCGTTGCGATCCGCTTCGGCCGGCTCGTCCAAGAGATCGACGACTCGCGCGCGGATGTCGGCGACGCGCCACGTGCCGCGCTCGAACCACACGTCGACGCGGCCGACGGCGCTGGCCTTGGCGCCGGTCTGCACGATCAACGTCTGGCCCTCGCGCACGCCTTCCTTCAAGTACGTGTGCGAGTGTCCGCCGACGACGAGCGGCAAGTCCGGGTGCGCGCGCGCGAGTGCGCGATCGTCGTCGAGCCCGATGTGCGTGATCGGCAGGATCCAGTCGGCGCGATCCGCGAGCTCCGCGCGCGCGCGCGTCAACGCCCGCGCGGGACCGACGAACTCGATCGTCTTCGCGTCCTTGTGCGTGATCACGGGCGTCTCGGTCGCCACGAGACCGACGATCCCGATGCGCAGGCCGTCCCTCTCGACGATGCGATACGGCTCGACCCAGTCGACGCGCCTCTCGCTCGCGCGGTCCTCGAGGTTCGCGCACACGGCGCGCACGCCCGTCTCGGCGATCATCCGCTTGAGCGTCGCAAGCCCGCGGTCGAACTCGTGGTTCCCGACGCACTGAGCGTCGTATCCGACCGCGGCGAGTGCGCGCACGAACCCCAGGCCGTCGTCGATCGCGCCCTCGGGCGTGCCTTGGAACCAGTCCCCCGCGTCGACGACGAGCAGCGACGCCTTCGACGCCGCAGCCTCGGCTCGGACGCGGTTCACGTACGCCGCGACGCGCGGCAAGCCGCCGGCGACGCGCGCCTCGTCTTCGCCGAGCCACGTCGCGCGGCGCGGCAGCACTTGGCCGTGCACGTCGTTCGTGTGGAGCACGATGACGTGCAGGCGGTCGGCGACGCGCCCGGGCGCAGCACATGCGATCGCTGCGAGGACGACCGCGAGCGCTCGCATCGATTCAGTGCACGGCCGCGTCTTGGCCCAAGTCCATCGTGTCGATGAAGCTGCGCTTCGCCTGGCTGCCGCTCTTGCCGAAGATCTGCCCGACGTTCTTGAAGCCCAGGCGCAGGTCGTCGAGCATTCCGTAGCCCGACACGACGGCGTGCTGGTACCACAGGAAGAAGAGCAGCGTGAAGTCGAACGCGGGGTTGCGCGGCATGTGGATCAGCCGCTTCACGACCGCTTCGCCGCCGGGCATGTAGACGACGAGGTTGAAGAGCTTTTGCAGGTTGACGACCTCTCGCAAGTCGTCGCGCCGCATCATCGAGTCGTTCTGGATCGACGGGCCGATGTCCTTCTGCTCGTCGACGCGGCCCAGCGCGAAGTCTTCTTGTCCGAGCACCGTCGACTTGAACGGACGGTAGATCAGCACCGTGCAGCCGTTCGGCTTGATGCGCTTGTTGACCCGCGCCGTCTCGAACATGTCCTCGAGCGTCTCGGCCGGCGAGCCCATGATGTTGTTCGTGCGGTACGTGATCTTGTGCTTGCGCAGGAGCTTCGGGATCCCGTACACGACGTCGTCGGTGTAGCCCTTCTTGTACACCTTGAGCCGCACTTCCTCGGATCCCGACTCGAGGCCGAACTGCACCGACACGCAACCGGCCTGCTTGAGCGCGATGATGTCGCTCTCCTTCAGGTAGTTGATGTTGATGTTGCACGCGAACGGCAAGCCGACGCGCACCGGCCACTTCTGCGCGAACTCCTCGACCCAGCCGTGGTCCATGTTCAGCGCCGCGTCGCCGAAGTTGACCATGCGGAAGTCGGGGTAGCGCGCCAGGATGTCGCTCATCTCCTCGCACACGTAGTCGACGGACTTCGTGCGGTTGAACTTCTCTCCGCGCCGGCCGCTGACCCAGTCCTTCTTCATCAGGCCCACCGAGCAATAGGTGCAGCTGTTCTGACAGCCGCGGCTCGTGTGCACCTGCATGACGCGCTTCTTCCGCAGGAACGGATAGCGGTAGAAGATGTCGACGTCGGGGAACGGGAGCGTGTCGAGGTCCTGGATGACCGGCCGGATCGGGTTCTGCACCGCGACGCCGTTCTTCAGGCAGCCGACGTTCGGGATGTCCTCGATCGAGCGCCCGGCCTCCCACGCGTTCACGAGGTCGAGCATCGCGTACTCGGCTTCGCCCTTCGTCGTCGCGTCGACGACGTCGGCGTGCGAGAGCGGCTCGAGGTCGTGCGACGGGTGCGGGCCGCCCATGACGACCTTCAGGTGCCGCAGCTCCTTCTTCCAGCCGCGGATGTAGTCGTAGGCCCAGGCCTCTTGCCCCGTCGTCGCGTAGATCCCGATGACGTCGGGCTTCCAGCTCTTGACGGCGCCGAAGTAGTCCGCCTCCTCGGAGTGCAGGAAGCACTCGGTCTCGTGACCGTGCTTCTTGAGGACGGAGGAGAGGACCTTGACGCCCTCGAACTCGTGGCACGTGGTGACGACGAATGCGACTCGAGCCAAGACTGCCTACCTTGCTGGATCGGGACTGCGCGAAGATGCCGGCGCCCGAGGACGATCGGCGCGAGCGTTAGAGGATACCTCAGGCCAGGAGGTTCCGGTTCCCGCGCGTGTAGGATCCCGGCACATGCCGCACGGGTCACCGAAAGCGAGGCCCGATCCGCTCGCCTGGTTCGCTCGGCACGAGCTCGCGACCCTCGTCCTGCTCGCAGCCGTCGCGGGCGGCGTCTGGCTCTTCCTCGAAGTCGCGTCGGAGGTGCGCGAGGGAGGCACGGACTCGATCGACGAGCGCATCCTGCGTGCGATGCGGAATCCCGTCGATCCCACGGACCCCGTCGGTCCACCGTGGTTCGAGGAGATCATGCGCGACTTCACCGCGCTAGGCGGGATCGGCGTGCAGACGGCGTTCGTGGCCGCCGTCACGGTCTTCCTCGTGCTCGTGCGCAAGACCCACGCGGCGGCGTTGCTTCTCGCGGCGGTGGGCGGCGCGCTCGTCTTGTCGCTCCTCCTCAAGCACGGGTACGACAGACCGCGCCCCGATCTCGTGCCGCACGGATCGATCGTGCTCACGGCGAGCTTCCCCAGCGGCCACTCCACGCTCGCGGCGGCGACGTACCTCACGCTCGGAGCGCTGCTCGCGCGCGTTCAGGCCCGCCGCCGATTGAAGGCGTTCGCGATCTTCGTCGGCGCCCTGCTCGCCGGACTCGTCGGCGTCAGCCGCGTCTACCTGGGCGT
>CAZQHA010000060.1:0-2314 GCA_964592795.1 uncultured Planctomycetaceae bacterium
CGCAGGGTCGTCCTTCCGGCGGAGGCGGGCGTCCCAGCGGTGGCGGAGGCCACGCCCGCCCGAGCTCCGGCGGCGGTGGATCCAGCGCTCGGCCCGCGCCGTCGCACTCCTCGGCGCCGTCGCGACCATCGCCCGCTCCCGTTTCCCGACCGGTCCAATCCGCTCCTTCGCGTCCCGTACAGTCCGCGCCAGCGCCTCGGGCGATGCCGCAAAGCCGACCGGTGGCCGCGCCGTCCGCCACGCCTTCGCGGCCGGTCTACGTCCCCGATCGTTCGCGGAGCTCGGCGCCGGTGGCGACGGGCACCGCGTCCTCCGGCGGTCGGGCCGGCGGCGCCGTCGCCGAGCGCTCCGCGCCGGCGCAGCGCGCACCCGTCGCACGGTACGACGACTCGTCGCGCTTCCAGCCCTCGCCCGCCGAATCCGCGCCGAGCGTCGACTACGAGCGTGGTCCGGCGTCCCGCGGCGATGACTCGCCGGCGTCGGCCGATCGCGTGTGGCAGCCCTCGCGCACGATCGACCTCGGCGGTGCCGCGCGCCCCACGCGAACTCCGGTGCCTCGGATGACCGGCTCGATCGATCGCGGTCGCGTCGGTCCGGCTTCCGGCCGGACTTCATCGCTCGTCGGTCGCGATTCGCGCCGGCAGCCGGCCGCCGACGACGCGCGCGCGCTCGGTGAGACGCGCGCGCGCATGCGCGAGCAAGCGGCGGATCGCACCGCGGTCCAGAACCTCGCGTCCTGACTCACGGTAGCGGTCGAGGACCGCGGCGCAGCTCAGACGCGCACGTTGAAGCCGAACGACCTCGGCCCGTCGGCGCGACGCGGCGTGATCGCGCCGTCGACGGGCGCGGTCGCGCGCGATCGCGCGAACCCGAAAGCGCCCGCGAAGTCGGGAGGCGGCCGTGCCGCCCCGAATCCCGGCGAGAGCTCGCGGACGGCTCGAGAGCAGCGCGGCATGGATCGACTCGATGGGCTGCAGGCGAAGGATCCGGAGCGCGCGCGGAGTCTGGTCCTCCAGGGCGAGGCGCTCTCGACGGCGACCCACACCGGAGTGCGCATCGCGATCGGCACGACGCTCACGGCCAGCGGGATCAGCGGTGGCTACACGTTCTGGGATCCGTGCCACGCTCCGAGTGCGTGCAGCCCGTGGGTCGGCTGGTGCTCACCCTACTCGTGGTGGTGGTGGAATGGCCTGTCCTACGCGTTCCCGTGCTGGGGCTTCGGCGCGTGCTACGGCGGGTTCGGGTTCTGGTGGGGCTCGTCGTACTGCAACTACCCGTACGCGTCGTACTACTGCCCGCCGCCGGCTTACTACACGTACGTCGTGTACGACACGGTGGATCCGCAGCCGGTCTACGAGGAAGTCGTGGTGCAGGAAGCCCCGCCGGCGGACGCAGTCGGGGAGGGCACGCTCGAGACGAAGCCGGCACCGGTCCCCGCGCCGGGCGAGACCGCGAGCTCGGACGCGCTGGCGCGTGCCGCGGGACACTACCTGACGCTCGGCGACCGCGCGTTCCGAGACGGTCGCTACAGCGACGCCGTGCACTTCTACGCGAAGGCGATCGAGTACTCGCCGAACGACGGAGTGCTCCACCTCATCCTCTCCGACGCGCTCTTCGCGACCGGCGACTACCACTACGCCGCCTACGCGCTCCGCCGCGCGTTCGAGCTCGACCCGCGGCTCGTCGACTCCACGGTCGACAAGCACACCTTTTATTCGAACCCGGGCGAGTTCGACACGCAGCTCATGCTGCTCGAGCGTTACGTCCAGGATCACTTCGTCGACGACGACGCGCGGCTCCTGCTCGCGGCGAACTATCTCTTCGGCGGCCGCGCCGACGCGGCGATCGAGATCCTCGAGAGCCCCTTCAGCGTGGACGTGAAGGAAAGCCCGACGGGCCGGTTGCTGCTCGAGCGCGCGCGCGGGGTCGTGCAGGGCGCGTCACCTCAGAAGCGCTAGGACCGAGCTTCGAGCTCGCGCGGGCCGGAGTCGCCGCCGAAGAAGTCCACCGCGGGCGCCGCGCCGAATCGGCGCGAGAAGTCGGCTTCGAGCCGTTCCGCGACCTCTCGTTCGGCCCCTTTCTGGAGCAGCACGACGGCGCACCCTCCGAAGCCCGCGCCGGTGAGCCTCGCTCCCAGGACGCCTTCGCAGGCGCTGGCGCTCTCGACGAGCTGGTCGAGCTCGGGGACCGAAACCTCGAAGAGATCGCGCAACGACTCGTGCGCGCGCACCATCTCGACGCCCAGACCCGCGGGATCTCCGCGTGCCAGCGCCTCGCGCGCGGCAAAGGTTCGCGCGACTTCGTGGATCACGTG
>CAZQHA010000060.1:2324-13873 GCA_964592795.1 uncultured Planctomycetaceae bacterium
CGTGGCGGTGCGTCTCGAACACGTCGAGTCGAATATCACGTAGGCAGCTCGCGCCGTCCTGGTGCGGTCGCAGCGCGGCGAATGCTTCCTCGCACTGCCGCACGCGCAGATTGAACGCTCCCTGCGCGAGCGCCCGGCGCACGCCTGTATCGGCCACGGCGATCGAGTAGCGCTGTGCGTCGAGCGGGACGTAGTCGAGTGACGCGTCCTTGCAATCGAGCCACAACAGACAGTTCTCGCGCGCCAGCCCGACGGCGTACGGATCCATGATCCCGCACTGAACACCGACGAAGCGCCGCTCGGCGCGGAGCGCCGCATGGACGAGGTCCATGCGCGTCCGCCCCAGGTTCCAGCAACGATCCAAACAGAACGCAAGTCCCACGCAGATCGATGCGGACGAGGAAAGCCCGGCTCCCACGGGGAGATTGCCTCCGAAGAGGATGTCGAGCCCGCGGGTCTCAGGACGATCTTGCGCGTCCGACGCGAGCTCCAGTACCTCGATGAGCACCCCGATCGGGTAGTCGAACCACTTCCCCGCGCGACGAGTCGGAATGTACCCCAGCTCGAACTCCATGCGCTGTCCGTCGAGCGTCGACGCCAGCACGACGCGCCGATCGCTCCGCGGCCGCGCGGCCACGAACGTGCCTCGGTCGATCGCCGTCGGCATCACGGGGCCGCCGTTGTAGTCCAGGTGGGCGCCCATCAAGTTCACGCGCCCCGGCGAGAAGAACAGCCTCAATCCGCCTTCGGTTCCGAAACGTTGCCGGAATTCGCGGCAATGGAGCGCGAGCTCGTCCGAGAAGTCGCGCGCGCCCCCGTGTGTCATCCACGGAGAGTCTCGCGTCTGGCGAGCGAATTGGCCACGTCCGATCGGGATCGGATCACGCCCCCGTTCGAGCGCGGCGGCGTGCGCCTTTCCTCGCCAGCGCAGGGCCGCTATGTTCTGCGCATGCCCTCTCCGCGACGCGGCTTCGGCGCCACGCTGCCCGTGGCCGCGTGCCTGTGCATCGCGATGAGCCTGCCGGCGTGCGCGGACCTCTCGTTCGAACGAAAAACGGAGACGTCGGGTACCTTCACTTCGACGGGTTGGGCGCTGACGCTGTTCGGAGTCGACATTCCGAAAGGCGCGCTGCAGATCGCGCGCGAGAACGCCTCGGACGCGAACCTGGCCAACACGGTCGTCGAGGAAGTCAAGGTCGTCCCCTACTTCGGGCGCTTCTTCGATTGGATCCTCGACCTCGTCGGCGTGCGCTATGCGCGCGTCAGCGGGACGTGGGGCTTTTCGGGCCACTGAGCCCGACCGCGCGCGACTACTTCTCGCGCTTCACGATCAGGTAGCCCAGCGGCGTCGCCGCCGGAGCGGACAAGGTTCCCGGCGGAAGCAGGATGGCCTGCTTGATCTGGACGCCCAGCGATGGTGCTTCGCGGTAGACCCATCCAAGATCGCCCTCGCGCTCTTTTCCGCCCGGATCGTCGTTGAACTCGCGCGCGACCGCGCGCATGTCTTCGCCGTCCGTGATTCGCTTGTGGAGCGCATCGACGAGCTTGCGTGCCTCGTTCTGGCTTCGATCCGTGGCGGGATCCGCGCCCACGGCGGTATCGAAGCGCACGAGGATCGCGCGCAGCCTGACGAAGCTCGACGTCGCGAGCGTGGGATCGACGTCCGCGGGCGAAACGCGCTTCAAGAGATGCCATCCGAGCGACGACTCGATCGGCTCGGAGACCTGGCCGACGTCGAGCTCGAACGCAGCGGCCTTGATCAGCTTGTCGCGCGGACCGCGTTCGAAGATCGCGAACTGCCCGCCGCGCGCCGCGGACGCCGCGTCCGCGGAATGCTTGCGCGCGAGCTCTCCGAAGTCCGTCCCGGCCGTGATCGCCTTCAGGAGCTCGCCGCAGCGAGCGCGGCCGGGTTCGCCGATCTCCGCGATCTGGATCTGCAAGACCCCGGCGTAGGTGTCGACGCGCTGCAGGATGTACAGGGCGCCCTGGGACTCGAGCGGCTCGCTGACCTCGCCGATGTCGGCAGCGAACAAGAACTTGTCGAGCGCGGGCGCCAGCATTCCCGGCGCGAACGTGCCGAGCACGGTGCTCGCGCGCGGATCGGTCTGCGAATACTCCCGCGCGATCGCGTCGAAGCTCGCGCCGGCCTTCAAGCGCGCGACGAGCTCGGTCGCGAGCTTCTCCGTCTCCGGCCGCGAGCGAGCGGTCTCGGGCGCGGACTCATCGACGAGCAGGATGTGCTTCGCGGTGCGGAGCGGCGGCGGAGTGGGCTCCAGGTACAGAGGCTGCACGAGGAGCGAGGTCTGGAGGATCAGGACGGCCAACATAGGAAAGATCGCGAGTATAGCGCGCGGCTCCGGCGATCCCGCGGCGACGTCCGCGCGCCTACGAGGACTGCGAGCGAACGTGAGCCACGGTTTCCGCGAGCACTCGATCGAACGGCGCCGGCGTCCAGCCGAGCTCCGAACGCGCCTTGCGGGCGTCGAAGCGCAGGTCGAGGCCGAGCATGCGCAGGCCCTGCGGCGGCGCGAGCTCGATCGGACGCACGCGATCCATCGCGCGCGCGCCGGCGACGAGCGCCGGCCAGATCCAGCGCGGGAAGCGCCAGCGCGCGGGGGTCGCCGACAGCTCGCGGGCGATCCGTTGGAAGAGCTCGAGCGCCGTGACGCTCGACTCGACGAGAAGGTAGCGCTCGCCACGGCGCCCGCGCTCGAGCGTGAGCAGTATGCCGGCGGCCGAATCGTGCACGCCGACGACGCTGATGCTGCCTGGGGGGGCGAACCACGGCCCTTTTCCGTCGGCCATGCGCCGGATGAAGCGCACCGTGTTCGATTCGCGCTCGACGGGCCCGAAGATCGCGCCGGGGTTCGCGACGACGACGTCCAGCGTCGCGGAAGCGCCGAGAACGAGCTCCTCCGCCGCCCGCTTCGTGTCGACGTAGTGGACGCCCAACCGACCGTTGTTGAACACGGCGAGCTCGTCGATCGCTTCGCCGCTCGTCGAGTGGCCGACGGTGACGACGGAGCTCACGAACAAGAAGCGCGAGACCCCCGCCGCGCTCGACGCGTCGAGCAAGCGCCGCGTGCCTTCGACGTTGACCTCGCGCGAGAGCTCGCGGTCGCTGGACTTGTAGCTGATGAGCGCCGCGCTGTGGACGACTCGCGCAGGCAGCCCGCGCTGTCGCGCCGCCGCCACGAAGGCGCGGACCGCGCGCACCACGGAATCCTCGTCGCGCAGATCGCCGTCGTGCCACGTCAGCGGCATGCCCGCCAGCGGCCCGCGGTTGGAGCTCCCGCGCGCGAAGACGTGCACCTCGACGCCGCTCGCGACGAGCTGCCGGACGATCTCGCGGCCCAGAAACCCCGTCGCGCCGGTGACGAGCACCGGTCCTCGATTCGGAGCCCCGGCGAGCGCATTCATGCGCGCTGCTCCGGCAGCGACACGCGCGCGATCGTGCCCGGACCGCCGCTCACCGGGACGAGCTCGATCTTGCCGCTCATCTCGTCGACGAGGCGCGCCGCGATCGCCAGTCCCAGCCCCGTTCCGTGAGTCCGCGTCGTGAAGTACGGCTCGAAGAGCCGCGCGCGCACTTCGTCCGAGAGCCCGACGCCGTCGTCCTGGATCTCGATCACGACGCCGCCTGCGCCGTCGCGGTCGACGCGGCAGCGCAATCGGCCTCCTTGCGGCATCGCCTCGAGCGCGTTCGAGACGAGGTTGATCAGCACGCGCCGCAGCTCACCGCGGTCGACGAAGACCGTCCCGCCCGAGCCGGAGCGCTTGATCGTCACGCCGAGCTCGCGCGCCCACGCGGCGTTGAGCGTCAAGACCTCCTCGAGGAGAGCGCGCGCGTCGACGACTTGCGGCTCGGGCTTGCGCGTGCCCGCGAACGCCGAGAAGTCCGCGGCGATCGCACGCATCGCTTCCACTTGACGCTGGATCATGTCGATCGTGCGGTCGAAGATCGCGTCGTATTCGGGGCTCTTCTCGTCGCGCGCACGGCGTAGGAGATCGGCCGAGAGCCGGATCGGCGTGAGCGGGTTCTTGATCTCGTGCGCGACCTGACGCGCCATCTCGCGCCAAGCCGCGTCCTTCTCGGCCTTGATGAGCTTCACGCGGCTCTCGCCGAGCTCCTTGGTCATCTGGTTGAACGCCTGCGCCAGCTCGCCGAGCTCGTCCCGGCTCCCGACGTCGACCTGCGTCTCGAGGTCGCCCGCGGCGACGCGCTTCGTGTGCTCCTGGAGCGCGAGGATCGGCCGCGTCGTGCGCCGCGCGATCAGGATCGTGCCGAGCACGACGACGCCGAGCACGAGCGCGGTGGCCTTGAGGAGCACGCCGCGGAGATCGTCGACGGTCCGATAGATGTCGCCGTTGTCGATTCCGACCCCGACGATCCAGCCGAATCCGCCGTGCTCGGCCGACGCGCAGTGCTTGAACGCCGCGTTCTTCTCGACGCCGCCGAACGTGTACTGAGGATACATGCCCCAGTCGCGCGACTGCGCGGCGGTGACGAGATGGGGCAGATCGACCTCGGGCCCCGAGACCTTCTTCGTGTAGAGCTCGGGATTGGGGTGACCGATGATCGTGTCCGCGTCCGACATCCACAGCCACGCGTAGCACGACGCGTAGATGTCGGTCGCGTCGTTGCCCGACAGGCGCGGGCGGATCGGACGCAGCACCTGGTACTGGATGTGGCGCCAGTTCATCAGCCCGTACACGACGCCGACGACCTCTTGCGGATCGAGCTGGTTCTTCACCGGCACCGCGAAGCCGATGTGGTAGTTCTCCGGGTGGGCCTTCGGCGCGCGGTTCTTGCGCGGCACGAGATCGGACTCGTGGTGATCGACGCGGTACGCGCGGCCTTGCACCGCCTCGCGGAACCATTTCTCGCCGCTGAAGTCGCGGTCGAGGCTCGCGAGGAGCTCGGGCGAGAACTCGTCCCCTTCCGCCGTGCGCGTGTTCGACACGACGAGCTCGCCGTGGACGTTGAGCGCCACGATCAAGTCGTACACCTGGCTCTGCTCGACGAAGCGGTCGAAGCCGCGCTGGAGCATCGGCACGAAGATCGCGGCCTCGTCCGGCGCGTAGTCGCCGACGGCCCACTCGGTCAGCGGCGTCGCGGTCGACCACAGCTCGATCGCCAGCTGGCGCTCGTGCACCTCGTTGTCGAGCCGCGCGGCCAGCTCGCCCGCCGTGCTCAGCAAGTAGTAGCGGACGGTCTCCCAGTGCCGGTCCGACATCTGCGTGTCGACGAACCACGCGAACGCGAGGAATGGAACGACGACGGCGGCCAGGACCGTGAGCACCCACTTCGTCGAGATCCGGCGCAACATTCGAGGCGGCGGCGGATTGTAGCGCGGCGCTCCGCGCCGACGAACTCCGCGCTCGGCGCGTGTGGACCGCGCACTGGGGAGCGCGTACAAGTGCCGCCTCGCGAACATGCGGATGGCGCACTACTTCTCGGCGCTCGCGATCCTCGTGATCCCGGCGCTCCTGTGGACGGTATTCACCGGCGCGATGAACTCGCCTTCGCACCTGGGCGTCGGGCTCTTCAGCGCCGTGTTCACCGTCGCCGCGCACTCGCTCTTGATCCTGTTCATGATCGTCACCGGACGCGTGCTGAAGGAGGCGATGATCGCCCGTCCGCTCGGCCCGAAGTTCCTGGCCGAGCTCAACGAGTTCTTCGCGCGGCGCGCGGCGTACCCGGCGGCGCTCTTCGCGGTGCTCGCGATCGTCGTCGCGGCGGTGCTCGGCTTCGCGCCGCGCGCCTTCGGCGTGCATCCGGCCGTGCACTGGATCGCGGGGCTCGCGGCGGTCGGCGTGAATCTCTGGGCGATCCCGCTCGAGTACCGCACGCTGCGCGAGAACCAGGCGCTCGTCGATCGCGCCGCGCGCGAGCTCGACCGGATCGACCGCGAGACCGCGCCGGGCGACGCGCTCTCCGAGCCCGACGTCTACGATCCGAAGCGCTCGGCGCGCTGGGGCCTCGTCGTCGCGATCAGCGCGTGGTTTCCCTACCTGTACTGGGGACTGATCGTGTGGAAGGGAGACTTCGCGCGTCTTCCGTGGGGCGTGCACCCCTGGCTCGAGGTGTCGCTGCTCGGCGCTCTCGTGTACGTCATCGCTCGCGCCGAAAAGTCGACGCCCCCGGCGTGACGATCCTAGTCCTTCTTCCGGAGCTGCTCCTGGACGTCCTTGTACTCCGGCCAGAAGAGGTCGATCTGCTTCAGTAGCGAGCGCTTCTCGTCGGGGGTCGCGGCGGCTTGCGCTCTCGCGTACAGCTCCTCGGCGAGCTTGATGTAGCCCTCGAGCGTCTCCTTCCGCGTCAGGACGTCCTTGTAGTAGTCGGTGATCTCGAGCAGCTCGCCGTACTTCGCGACGGCCTCCGGGAACTGCATGTCGCGCTCCAACGCGAGACCGTCCTGGTAGACCTTCTCGTAGCGCGCGTTCGAGAGCTCCGTGCGCGCCGCGGCGTACTCGTCGACCTGAGCCTTCGTCAGCGCCGCGCCCTCGTCGAGCAGCTTCTGCGCATCGTCGAATCGACCGCGGAGGATGGCGATCGCAGCCTCGCGACGGCGCGCGGCGGCCTTCGCCTCGTTGTCGCAGCGCTCGCGAGCGGCCTTGGCCTCCGCGTTGTTCGGGTCGAGCGCGATCGCGAGCCGCAGCTCATTGCGCGCGGCCTCGTAGTGGCCCGTCGCTTCGAGCTGAGCCGCGATCGTCACGCGCTGCGCCGAGAGCAACGTCTCGACTTGATCCTGGCGCTGCACCGTGCGCGAGTCCTCGGGCTCGTACTTCGTCGCGTACGAGAACCGCGATCGCGCTTGCTCGAGCCAGTAGCGCGACAGCGCCTGAAGGCCTTCCTTGAAGTACTTCTCGCTGAGCCCGTGCCGGAAGTTCATGTGGAAGATCGCGGTCGCCATGCCGTTCAGCGCGCTGCGATCCCCGGGCACGTAGCGGAGCGCTTGCTCGTACGAATCGACCGCGGCGGCGAGCTCGTCCTTCGCGTGCGACTCGAGCCCGCGCTCGACCCACGTCTCCGCCAGCTTGCGGCGCGTCTTGTCGACCCACGACGCGACCTCGGAGGAGTCCGGCAGGATCTCGCCAGCCTGCTCGAAGAGCGCGAGCGCCTCGACGTCGTGGTCCTCGAACGTCAGCCGCCGGCCCTGCTCGAGCAGGTACGCGACGCTCGCGAGGCGGTGCAGCTCCTCCGCGCGGGCGTTGCCGGGGTTCTCGCGCCGGTACTGGTCCGCCTCACGGACCGCGGCCTCGAATCGTCCGTGGGCGACGAGCTCGTCGACCCGCTCCTGCGGGGCTTCCTTGGTGGACGAGCAGCCGAGGGGGATCGCGGCGAGGCCGAGCGGGAGCAGAAGGGCGATGCGTGCGGACATGCGGGGCTGGGACGACGTCGGCCCTGAATCCTTCCATGCGGGCATTCACGTGTCCATCGACTCGAAGAGCGCCAAGCCCAAGCTCCCGAACCCCAGGATCGGCAGCCACGCCGCGAGGTAGGGATCGATCGCGCCCTGCAGACCGAGGTTCTTCAGCACGAAGTCGGTCGCGAAATAAAAGATGCAGAGCAGGCATCCGGCGGCCACGCCCTCGGCGCCCTTCCCGCGGCTGTGCCGCAGCATGATCGGCAAGCCCACGAGGAGCAGGACGAGGTTCGCGAGCGGAAACGTCAGGTGGTACTGGAGCAGCGTCCGGTACACGACGTTGTCGGGATCGCGGCGCGCCAGCTCGCGCGCCTCGCCGAACGAGAGCTCCAGCGGGTTCTCGCGCGCGCGATGGTAGGAGAGCGCGAGCGATGGGCTGAAGTCGAAGCCTTCCAGCCGGTCCACGGGGCGCTGGACGTCGATGCCCAGCACCTCGCGCCGCAACCCTTCGTCGAGCCACCACGCCGAGACTCCGCCGCGCTCCTCGTAGACCGCGCGCGAGGCCGCGGTGCTGGACCACTGCGCCGCCGAGCGCAGCGTCGCCTCGAGGCCGCGCACCTCCGGCACTTGCGCCTCGCCCGCCGAAGGACGGAACTCCTTGAGGTGCACGACGCTGCCGTTCAGGTCGCGCAGCCACAGCTCCGAGTACACCTCGTCGTACTGCTGGTTCGTCAGCACGTACTTCGCGGCGTCGCGCTGGCGCGCGAGCGTCGAGCTCAGCGTCTCGCGCAGCTCGAGCATCACGAGGCCGCACACGACCGCGCCGAAGAACACGGGCGCGAGGAGGCGCTGGACGCTGACGCCGGCCGCGAGCGCGGCGATCACCTCGCTGTGCTTCTGCAGACGCGACGCGGTGAAGAGCCCCGCGACCAGCGTGATGAACGGCGCGACCTGCAGGAACTGGAACGGGATGTTGAGCAGGTAGTAGCGCGCGATGAGGTAGAGCGGCGCGCTGCCGCCGCTCGGCCACGTCTCGAGGTACTCGTCGAGGTTCGCCGCCATGTCGAGGATCAGGAAGAGGCCGACGAGCACGAAGAACGCGGTCGCGTACGACGTGACGAACAGCGTGGCGACGTACCGATCGAGCCGACCGCCGAACCTGAGGCCGCGGCGCATCAGTGCTTGAACGCCTTCCGCAGGAGCGCGAGACCGGCGACGAACCCCGCGCCGTTGACCGCCCACGCGCACAGGATCGGCGGGAGGACGTTGTTCAACGCGAGCTGCTTGCCCAGGCGCATCGAGAGCACGTAGTAGAGCAGCGCGAAGCCGACGGCGACCGAGAGCGCGCCCAGGCGCGTGCCGCGGCGGAGCAGGAGCCCGACCGGCATCCCCAGCGCGAGGAACATCAAGTACGTGCTCGCGATCGCGCTGCGCGCGTGGATCTCGAAGCGCATCTGCTCCGCACGCGTGGGATCCACGGTGACGCTCTTCAGCTGGTCGCGCAGCTCGCTCGAGCGCTTGTAGCGCAGCGAGTCGTAGCTGCGCGCGGCCTCGGCCTGCAGCTCGTCGAGGTCGAGCCGGAGCACCGTGCGCTCGCTCGAGATGTCGAACGTCCCGTGCACCGCGCGCGCTTGCGTCAGGTACACGATCATCTCGCTGCCCTCGAAGCCGAAGCGCACGCGCCGCGCGGCGAGCGTCTTCGCGCTCCCGCCCTGGCGCGCCGGGATGTGGATGACGGCCTCGAGGAACTCGTCGCCCTCGCGGTAGCCGGCGATCAGGTGGAACTTGCCGAGGTGCAGCTCCGTGCGCCCCGGCGACAGGTTCACGATCGTGTCGCGCAGCGCGCTGAGCGTCGCCGACTTCTCCTTGCGGCGCAGGTCCGGCAGCACTTCCGAGACGAGGTAGAAGCTGCCCGCGCCCAGGATGACCGCGAGCGGGACCGCCGGCAGGATCATCCGCACCGGATGGACGCCGGCCATCAGGATCGCGGTCCACTCGTTGTCCGCCGCGAGCCGGCCGTACGTCACGACGACCGCCAGCAGGTAGCCGAGCGGCAGCATGTACGGGACGAGGTTCGCGAAGAGGATCGGGACGATCGCGAGGATCGCCGACATCGGCACGCCGGACAGCCGGTGCACCGCCGAGACCGCGATGCCGGGCAGGCACAAGACGAACATGCCGCCGACGGCGAACACGAAGTCGACGAGGAGCTCCCGCTGGATGTAGTTCAGCAGCTTCAATGCGGCGCGCGGATTCTAGCCAGCGGCGAGCGCGCGACACGCGGCCGTTCGCGACGTCTCGCTACAATCCGAACGTGGAGCCCGGCGACCGCGCGATCCCGCTGAAGCAGAGCGCCAAGCGCAGCGTCGAGCGCACCGTCGAGCGCACGGGCGGACCCGGCGCGGAGGTGGTCAAGCGCTTCCACAGCCCGGGCCCCTTCGACCGCTGGCTCGATCGCGTGCGCGCGCGATCGGAGTACGAGATGCTCCGCGAGCTCGTCGCGCGCGACATGCCGGTCCCCCGCCCCATCGAGGTGCGGCGGACCGAGCGCGGTTGGGAGCTCTCGACCGAATGGATCGACGGGGCCGTATCTCTCGCCGACGTCCTCGCCGGTCGCGCGCGCTGGCCGGCGCCGAAGGAGTCGGTGGCGCGCACGCTCGGCGCACTGCTGGCGCGAGCGCACGCCGCCGGCCTCGATCACCCCGATCTGCACGGCGGCAACGTGCTCGTCGGCCCCGGAGACCGCGCCTGGCTCGTCGACGTCCATGGAGCGCGGATCCATCCGCGCCCGTCGTCACGGATCGCGGTGCGCGACCTCGTGCAGCTCGCCGCGGACACACGCGAGAGGATGCCGGTCGGACTTCGCGCGCGCGTGCTCTCGGCATGGCGTTCAGCGCTGCCGTCGTCGATCGCGAGCGAGCTCCCGCCGCAGAAGGAGCTCGCCGACACCGTGGAACGCGCGGCCCGCGAGCGGCGTCGAGCGGCCGTCGAGCGCGCGCGGACGCGCTGGACGCGCAACTCGAGCGCGTGCCGCGCGCGGTCGAGCCCCGAATTCACGGGGTTCGTCAGCGCCGAGATCGCGGATCGCGATCCCAACGAGCTCCGCACGCGCTCCGCGGCGATCATCGTGCTCGACGACATGCCCGCGCGAGACCTGCTCGCGCATTGGTATTGCGCCGCGCGCCTCCTGGACCACGGCCTGCGAGCGGCGCGACCGCTGGTGTACTCGCGCTCGCCTCATCCGTGGGCCGCGTTCGGGCTGCCCGCCGGAGCGCGCGCGCTCGAATCCACGAAAGTCCGCGCGTTCGAGGGTTCGATCGGAGACTTGGCCGGCTCGCTCTTCGACCGCGGTCTCGCCGTTCCGAGCTTCGACCCAAGTTCGCTCTACGTCGACGAGCACGGGGAGGTCTGTCTCGGTCCTGTCGCGTCGCTCCGCAACTTGGCTCCGAACGAGCCGCCGCGATTCTCCGGCAAAGGAAGCGCGGCGTTCGTGAGCGCCCAGCTCTCCGGTCCAAGGGAGCGCGAGCGAGTGCGCGCGGCGCTCGAGGCAGATCGCGATGGCTGAAAAGCTGCGCCGGCGCGTCCGGGCGCGCTTCTTCGCCGCGCTCGGCAAGAGCGCCGGACGATTGCCGCCCGATCTCTTGTACCTCCCGCTGGCCGCGCTTTCGCCGCTCGCGCGGTTCACGCGCTACGAGCGCACGACGCTCGAGAACCTCGAGCGCGCCCTCGGCGCCGAGACGACGGACGCGGAGCGCCGCCGGATCGCGCACGGCGTGCGGCGGCACGCGGCGCGCCTCGCCGCCGAATGGATCGCGCTCTCCGGAACGGAAGGCCGCGGTGAGTGGATCGATCGCGCGGTCGAGCTCGACGACTCGTACACGATCGTCGAGCGCGAGCTCGCGCGCGGAAAGGGCGTCCTGATCGTCACCGCGCACATCGGCAACTGGGAGCTCTTGTGCACGCGCCTCGTTCGCCTGGGTCTCAAAGGCGCCGTCGTCGGCTTCGAGCGCGCCGCCGACCCGAGCGGCCGTTGGCTCGCCGACGCGCGCGGCGCGCACGGCGTCGCGACGCTCGCGCAGAGCGCGCCGGCGCGAGCGGTCTTGCGCGTGCTCGCCCGCGGAGAAGTCATCGGACTCGTCGCCGACCTCGAAGCGCGCCGGATCGCCGGTGAGTTCCTGC
>CAZQHA010000061.1:0-13862 GCA_964592795.1 uncultured Planctomycetaceae bacterium
GATCTGCGCCTCCATGGCCTTGACCAGGTCGCGTCGCGCGATGCGCAGGAAGCGGTGCCCTTCGGGAAAAGCCTGCGCGAGCGCGTCCGTCGATCGTTGCAGGTGCTCGCGCGCGGCTTCGAAGTCGCCGATCACGAGCTCGGCCGCGCCGACGTTCATCCGCGCGAGCTCGAGCCGTGGATGGCCGGGCGGCAGGGATCGCGTGTAGCTCTCGAGCACCTGCTCGAAGAGGTCGAGCGCGGCATCGACCCGTCCGGTGTCGAGCAACGTTCCCGCCAGGTTCGCGCGCGCGTTCTCCAGCAGGATGTCACCCTCCTCCAAGCTTCGCGAGCGCGCCTCGAGGACGAGCTCCAGGAGCGTCCCGGCGCCCGCCAAGTCACCGGAGTTAGAGAGGCTGATCGCCAAGTTCTCGCGGGCGACCTGGAGCAGCGGATGATCGTCCGGCAACGTGCGCGAGCAGATGTCGAGGACTTGCTCGTGGAGCGCTCGCGCACGCGCCTCGTCGCCCAGCGCGCTCAACGTCGTCGCCAGGTTGTTGCGCAGGAATTGCAGGTTCAGGTGCTCCTCGGGGAGCGTCCGCGAGTGGATCGCGAGCACGCGCTCCTGCAGCTCACGCGCTTTCTCGAGCTCGCCGAGCTCGTGCAACGTCAATGCGTAGCTGCTGCGGGTCAGCTGCAGCTCGGGGTGATCGTCGGGAAGCGTGCGCGATTGGATCTCGAGGACGCGCTCCTCGAGCGCGCGCACGCCTTCGAAGTCGCCGTACGCCTTGAGCACGGCGGCGTACGTGAGCCGCGTGGTCTGCAGATTCGGATGGTCGTCGGGGAGCGTGCGCTCGTCGATCTCGAGAGCCTTCTCGATCAGCCGCTTGGCGCTCACATTGTCGCCGAGCGTCCTGAAGGACGACGCCAGGTTGTAACGGGCGCCTTGCAGGTCGGGATGGTCGTCGGAAAGCGCGCGCGAGTGGACGTCGTAGACCTTCTGGTACAGCGCGTGCGCGCCCGCGACGTCGCCCAGGCCGTACAGCACGACGGCCACGTTCGTTCGGGCGTTCTGCAGGAACGGGTCCTCGTCGTCGAGCGTCTCTTCGCAGACGGCCAGCACCTGCTCGGCGATCGACTTGGCGCCCGTCAGGTCCCCCAGTGCCGCGAGCGTCGCGCTCAAGTTCGAGCGCATGCGCAATAGGTTCGGGTCGTCGGCCGGCACCGACTTCTGCGCGGAATCGATCGCTCGCTCGAAATGCGTACGCGCGCCGTCGAGGTCGCCGACCTTGTACAGCGAGAGCGCGAGATTGTTGTGCGCTTTCTGCAGCTCTACTGCTCGGTCAGGGAACGCGTCCGTGCGCGTCGCGATCACGCTTCGCCAAGCGTCGCGTGCCGTGGCGTCGTCCTGTGCATCCGACGCGGCCAGGCCGGCTTGCTCCAGCGCCACCAGCCACTCCAGGTGGCGACGCGCCTCCGCCGGCGCGGCGAGCAGGAGCGTCACGGCCTCGGCGGCCTTCGCGCGCGCGAGATCGTAGTCGGACGCCGCGCGCGCGACGTCCGATTCGGAGACGAGCGCGCGCGCCCGAGGGATCGGGTCCGACTCAGCGTTCTGCGGAGCAACGGACGCCGCACTTGCGAGTCCGCATGCCAAGAACATGAGGTTGCGAAGAGTCGGCATGTGCGAAGGACTTCAGGGGGCGACGCAATCGTACAGAACTCGAAACGATGCGCGGCTGGCCCGCGAGTTAGACTCCGCATCACCCGAACGGAGCTCCCTTCGATGCGTACATTCCCGACGGTTCTGGTGCTCTCGCTCTGCGTCAGCGCGTGTGAATCGACCGCCCCGCAGGGGTCGAGCTCGTCCGCGGCCTCGACCTCCGTGAAAGCCAGTGCCCCCAAGAGCGGCCTCGATGCGCCCGCGATCTTCGCGCCGCGCGACGCCGCGGAGATCTCGATCTGGACCGAGGCCTGGCGCGGCGAGCTCCTGCTCGTCGAGGTCGCTCCGCACGGCACGCTCGTGAAGGAAGGCGACGTGATCGCGCGCATCGACACGCGCGCGATCGACGAGGAGATCCACGACGCCGAGCTCGAGGCTCAGTCGGCGACGATCCGCCAGCGCGGCGTGATCGAGCGCAACAAGATCGACGACGATGCGGCTCGATCCGCTCGCGAGCGCGCGCAAGCCGAGACCGCGCGTGCCGAGCGCGCGCTCGAGGGATGGAAGACGAAGGAGCTCGACTTCGCCCGCCGCGGCGACGACATCTCGCGCGAGTACGCGAAGAACGGCATCGAGGACCAGGTCGACGAGCTCGACCAGCTCGAGAAGATGTACAAGGGCGACGAGCTCGTCGACGCGACCGAGGAGATCGTCCTCAAGAGATCGCGCCGCCAGCTCGCGCTGTCGCGCACGAGCCAGGCCCTGCAGAGCGAGCGCCTGCAGTACGGCGTCGACTACGACCGCGCGCGGGAGACGCAGGTGCGCGAGGAAGCCGCGAAGTCGGCGCGCGAGTCGCTCGCTCGGCTCGTCGCGACGCAGGAGATCGAGCGCGCGGCGCGCTCGGATGCGCAAGTGCGCTCGCAGGACGCGCTCGCGCGGCAGCAGGAGAAGCTCGCGCGCCTGCGCCGCGATCGCGAGCTCTTGACGCTGCGCGCGCCGCGCGCGGGCGTCCTGCTGCACGGCGCGGCGCGCGACTACCACCCCGGACGCGCGCAGAAGGTCTTCGAGCGCGGCCAGACGCTGACGCCGCGCACCGCGGTGTTCCTCATCGCCGACCCCGAGCCGCCGGCCGTAGCGCTCGACGTTCCGGCGAGCTCGCTCGCGTCCGCGTCGAACGGCGCCAGAGTCAAGGTGCGGCTCGTCGGTGGCGCGGCCGAGAGCCGCGGAGCGCTCCGCGTCGCCTCGTATCCGTCGGGCTCGAATACGTCGACGGATGACGCGGTGCACGAGGCGACCGTGACGCTCGCGCAGCCGGTCGCGGGCGCATTGTACGGCATGCGCGCGCGCGTCGTGCTCGACACCGGAGCCGCGCCGTGATCGCGGCGGCGCTCGTCCTCGCGCTCGCGCTCGGGCAGGAGACCCCGGCCGCGACTCGGCCCGCGCCCAAAGCGATCGACAAGGTCGACGCACACGTTCGCGCGGCCGCCGCGTGGCTCGTGAAGGCGCAGAACTCCGACGGATCGTGGGGCTCGCACCATTCGCCGCGTCCGATCGAAGTCCTCTGCAACGTCCCCGGTTCGCACGCGGCGTTCCAGGTCGCGACGACGTCGTTGTGCGTCATGGCGCTCGCGGATGCGCCGCCGCGCACCGTCGACGGACAGGAGGTGGCGCGCCAACGCGGCCTCGACTTCTTGCTCGGCCACTTCGACGTCAAGCGCGCGAGCGGGCTCGAGCACTACAACGTGTGGTCGTTCGGCTACACGCTGCAGTGCTTCGGCGAGGCGCTCGCGGCGAACCCCGAGGATCCGCGGGCGGCGAAGATGCGCGCGGCGTGCGATCGACTCGTCGAGAAGCTCGGCCAGTACCAGACGCTCGATGGCGGCTGGGGCTACTTGAGCCTCGATTCGGTGCCGACGTTCCAGCCGTCGGACACGTCGATGAGCTTCACGACCGCGACGATCCTGGTCGGCGTGCAGCGCGCGAGAGAGATCGGGACGAAGATCCCCGAGAAGCTCGTGTCGCGTGCCGTCGAGGAGATCGAGCGCTGCAAGCTCCCCGACGGCGCGTTCCTCTACGGCGACTACCTGCAGTACCGGCCGCGACACGGCGTCAATCAAGTGAAGGGATCCGCGTGTCGCACGCCCGGATGTCAATACGCGCTCGAGCTCCTCGGTCATCCCGTCGGCCAAGCGGCGCTCGTCAAGGGACTCGAGGACCTGCTCTTCAAACACGCTGGATTCCAACGCGTCGCGCTGCGCCGGCCGATCCCGCACGAGTCGTGGTACGCGATCTCGGGCTACTTCTACCTCTTCGGACACGCGTACGCGGCCTACGTCCTCGAGGGCTTGCCGATCGAGCAGCAGCGCCGCTTCTGGCCGACGCTCGTCGAGGCGTTGATGCACTGCCGCGAGCCGGACGGGTCGTTCTGGGACTATCCGCTGTACAGCTACCACAAGCCGTACGGCACCGCGTTCGCGCTGATCGCGCTCGCGCGCGCGCAGCGGTTCGTCGCGAAGAACCGCGGGTAGAGTCCGTCTCCGTCTACTTGGGAAGCGTCCCGCTCGCGCGACGCCTCGCGAGCGGAAAGTCCTCGCCGCCTTCGATCCTCGGCGCAGTCGGTCGCTGTCGTCCCGCGCTCTTCTCGTGCACCGCGGCGGTCGCGTAGGTCTTGAGCTCGTCGATGCCGACGAGACCGTCGCGATTCGCATCCGCTCCGCCGTCGAGCCCCTCGATCAAGCAGCGCGTGAAGAGGCCGTTCCCACCCATCTCCTGCGCGAAGCCTTGCTCCGAGCTCGCGGCGATGATGTAGAGACCGGTGCCCGCGGCGTCGTTCACCGTCTTCTGGTCGAACGCGTCGGCGGACACGCCGCGCTTGTCGTCGCCGAACGCCGCGCCCGAGTGACACGTGTCGAGCAGCAAGACGCGCCGCCGCGCGTGAAGCCGGTCCCACGTGACCAGCGACTCGAGCGCCTGTCGCTCGACGCCGTCGTAGGGACTCGCCGGTGTCGTGCTCGACGTGAGGAAGTAGTACTCGCCCGAAGCCGACCGCACCCCGTGACCGGCGGCGAAGACCACGATCGTGTCCTCCGGCTTGGCGCGCAGCAGGAACTCCTCGCGCGCCTTGCGCAGATTGCCCGGGGTCACCTCTTCGTTCACGAGCCGGTGCGTGTGGACGCGCTGGTAGTAGCCGCCTTGCTCGGCTCGAAACCGCGCGCAGAGGTCGTCGACGTCCTGCGTCGGGTACTTGAGGTCGAGCGAGTCGTCGCCGTAGTCGGCCACGCCGAGCGCGAGCACGAAGAGCTCGCGCTCGGGCGGCTCCCAGCGCGCGAACACGGTCCGCGGCGCGCTCAGGATCTTGCGCACGTTCGCCGCGCGGACCCTCACGGTCGTCTCGTTCGCGCCGCTCGGCAGTGAGAGTTCGCACGACAGGCGCGCCGTCTTGCCGCTCCGCTGCAGATGCTGCGCGACCCACGCCGCGTCCAGCTCGCGCCCGTCTTGCACGACGCTCACCGACTCGATGCCGTACGCGTCCTCGATCAAGACTTCCAGCCGGAACGTGCGCTCGGGCACGAGCGGATCGAGGGGCGCAGCGACGCGCAGCTCGGGCGCTTGCGGCACGAATGCGGGCGCGCGCACGGCCTTCCCGGCGAGTGAGTCGGCCACCTTCTCGGGCGATTCGTAGTGCGCCGCGTACGACGACAGCGGGTAGCGACGTCCACCGACGACCATCTGCGCGCGCTCGGCGCCCATGCCACCCGCCATGTAGTGTCCGCTCGGCTCGAACATCAACCAACCGTCGTCGTATTCGACACGCGTCGCGAGCAGCCGCCCGTCGACGCCGCTCCAGATGCGCGTGCTCCCGTCGCGCGCCTGGGTGAGGATGCGCCTGCCGTCGGGCGAGAACTCGCCGTGCGTCACGGGGCCCACGTGCCCTTCGAGCACGGCGATCGCGGCGCCGCTCGCAGCGTCCCACAAGCGCGCGGTGCCGTCGTCACCGGTCGTGATCACGCGTGATCCATCCGGAGAGAAGGCCGGACGGTTCAAGAGGCCGGCGTGACCGGTGAGCACGATCGACTCGGCGTCGCCTTCGCCGGCAAGGTTCCAGATGCGCGCGGTGTCGTCCGATCCGGCGCTCACGAGGCGCCAGCCGCTCGGGTCGAACGCGACGAAGCGGGCTTGGCCGCGGTGGCCTTTCAACGTTCGCACGAGCGCTCCCTCCTCGACATCCCAGACGAGCACGGAACCGTCGCGCGCGGCTCCCGCGAGCATTCGGCCGTCGGGCGAGAACTCGAGATCGAACACGGTTCCCGGCAAGTCCACGGACTCCTCGGGCGAGTCTTCGCGCCACAGTCGAACGAAAGACGCCTGCACGGCAGCAACGACGTCCCCACGAGGACTCATCGCGACGAGATGGAGGAGCGCGCAGTAGGTCGACACTTCCCGTGGCTCATGAACCAGCAGGTCCACGATCTGCTCGCCGCTTCGTGCATCGAAGAGCTTGGCGCGCTTCCTCGAGCGGACGAGGACGCGCGAGGTGTCACGGTTCAAGTGAATCTGGTGGAGAGCCTCACCGGGGATTCCTCCTTCGAGCACGACGGCGCGATCGACCTTGCCGCTCGTGGCATCCTGGATTTCCATTCGGGTATCGACTTCCAACTTCAGCCCCAGTCCCCGAGTCGTTCGCGATCCCCTCACCATGTTCGACTCGAAGGCGAGTGCAAGCTCGACGTCCACCTCTCCGCGCCGAACCGTCGCGGTCGTGTTCGATGGCGCGACATGGACCGCTTTCCGCAGTTCTGGAAAGCTCGCAATCCTGCTGCTGCCGAGACCCAGCAGTCGGTCGCCCGGAAGCACTCCGGCGCGAGCCGCCGGGCTATTCGGTGCGACCGACGACACCGTCAACGTCTCGAGCGGCCGGAATAGAAGCAGCTCGCCGCTCGGTAGGAACCCTCCAGCGCTGAGCTCCGAGCCTGCGATCTCCCCACGGGTCAGGCCCGTACGCGTGTTCCACAGTCGGATCGCGTAGCTTGCCGTGCGGCCCCAGATCGCCACAGCTGCGACGTCGCCGTTCGGACTCCATCGAGGCAGGGCGCAGTCGAGCCCTGCGTCGACCAGTTGCAGCGCGTGCGACGACAAGATCACTGGCGATCGCGCACGGTCCCACACTGCGGACCATCCGCTTGCCGACGTGACGCCAAGGCGATCGTTGTCGTCGAAGTGCATCGAGAACAGGCTGCCGTCACCGAGGGTGGCGATGTCGATCTCGTCCACGAGGCGTCCGCCGTCGGCCTCGTACACGCGGGCGGTCGGAACACCGTAGCCCAGACTGACGCCTCCGGTCGCGAAGTATCGGCCGCTCGGGCTGAAGACGCCGTACTCCGCGCCGAAGGCGGGTTGTCCCTTCTCCACTTCCGCGATCCGCGAGCCCGTGGTCGCGTCCCAGAGCAGCACGCCATTCTTCACCTCGATCGTGAGCAGCCGCGCACCACCCGGGCTGAAGCCCACCCAGACTGGCGCGGGAGGGGGGAACTCGATTCCCGTCAGGGGCGCGACTTCCCGGTCGTTTTCGATGTCCCACAATCGGACCGTCCCGCCGGGTGGGACGACCAGCGCGCGATCGCCGCGCGGGAACACGCCGATCGAATGCGCGGACGCCGCTCCTCCGATCGTGCCGCCGCTGCCTAGGTCGACGAACGACCAGTCACCATCCGCGCCCCGCAGGAGGTTCGTCCTGCTCGGGCGCGCGATCGACTGGACGAGCACCCCCTCGAATCGTGTCGTGCACACGATGCGCGTCGAGTCCTCGCTGAACGTGGCTTGCGTGATCGGATCCTCCGCGGTCCCGAGCTCGCAGACGAGTGCGCCGGTCTTATCCCATATCTGCACGCGACCCGACTGCGTCAGCGCTAGAAGGAAAGCTCCATCCGAACTGAAGATGATCCCGTCGACCCTTGACGACTCCAGCACAGGTGTGTCGAGAGGCAGACCGCGCTCGCTGTCGTAGAACCGGATGACGCCGGTCTCGCTCGCGATGGCGATGCGCCGGCCGTCTGGACTGAACGTCACGGCGCTCGCCTTTTCGTCCGCGACGTCGAGGGGCGCGAGGAACTCGGCGCTGCGCCCGTCCCACAGTCCGGCGAATCGGGCGATCGGCTCGTAGAGGAGGATGCGCTCGCCGTCGGCGCTGAACACGAACTCCGGCCAGCGAGGTTGCGACTGCCCGCCGTATCCGGACGACGTCTCGCCCATCCCGAACATGCCCAGGCAGCCGAGCGGCTCGCCGGTCCAAGCGTCCCAGAGCCACGCCGATCCGTCATCGGCCCAGCTCACCGCCCGCGCTCCATCGGGCGACATCCGGATCCGCGCGGTCACGCCGAGGTGGCCGTCCAGCCACGAGATCGGCGAAGCACGGATACGCTCGTTGACGCGCTCGAGCGCCGCGAACCACGCGGCGGACTGCTGCGCGCGCGGATCCAGCGTGTCCACGACGGCCCGCGCCGAATCGGAAGTCTTGTCCTGTGCTCTCCCCCAGGTCGCGAGCAACAGCAGCGCGACGACGACGGAACATGAGCCGGCCAGCACATGGCCGAACGGACGGGAGGCAGGCGTGTGCATGCGCGGATCTACGAGCTAGAGGGGGATTCGCTCGTGCGTGGCAGGCCCGCAGTCGGACGCAGCGCTCGCGAGCGAGGCGGGGCAGGGCAGGGCAGGGCAGGGTGAATCAGGGTACTCCACGATACTCTCCGGGCGCGATGACGAGCGCGCCGACGGCTTCCCCACCTGGCACGCCGCTCGAACGGTTCGGCCCGTGGCTCTTCGGGGCGCTCACGCTGCTTCCGTTCGTCGTGTGTCGCGCCGACATCGCGCAGCTCTTCTGGTTCGGCGACGAGTGGGACCTCCTCGACGAGATCGATCGCTGGGGCTTCTGGCGCTGGACGTGGGTGATGTTCACCGAGAACTTCGTCCCGCTGTTCAAGATCGCCTGGGGATCGCTCGTGTTCGCGGGCGGTGGCTCCTACTTCCTGATGATGGCGGTGCTGTGGCTCACGCACGCGATCAACGTGGCTCTCCTCGGCAAGCTCTTGCTCGGGTCGGATCTGGGTTGGATCGCGACGGCGCTCACGCTCGGTGTGTTCGGATTCGCGGTGACCAACATCGAGACGCTGGGATGGTCCGTTCAGTGGTCGCCCGTGCTCTCGGTGACGTTCCTACTCGCCGCAGCGCATTGGCACTTCCGCCATGCCGCCGCAACGAGCGCGTGGAGCCTTCGAGTGCACGGCGTCCTCGCGCTCCTCGTCACCGCGAGCGCGCTGTCGTTCTCGCGCGGCGTGCTGACCGGCGCGGCGCTGGCTGCGATCTCGTTCGTGCCCGTCGCGGCGGATCCATCGCGCCGGCGCGCGCGATTCGTGACGGCCGCGGTGTGCATGTTGCCGTGCGCCGTCGTCGCCGCACTCATCCTCGCGCTCGCGAGCCCGGACACCGCCACGATCGGCGAGCCTCGTCAGATCGGATCGATGGCGCGCTTCGCGCTCTACTACCTCGCGCAGAACCCGCTCCACCGCATCTTGGAGCTGCCGCGCGTGACTCTTCCCACCGTCGCATGGCTCGGAGCCCTCAAGCTCGCGCTCGTCGCGTGGTGCTGGATGCGCAGCTCGGGTCGAGTGCGCCGGCTGTTCCTGTTCCTTCTCGTGCTCGACATCGGCAACGCCGCGCTGCTCGGCCTCGGTCGCGCGCAGACCGGCATCACCGAGACGGTGGGAGCGCGCTACCAGTACGTCTCGCTCTTGTGCACGCTGCCGTTCGCGGGGTACGCGCTCGAAGCGCTGCTGCGACGCTGCTTCGGCGCGCGCGTCGCACTGCGGACCACCGTCGCGACGCTCTTCGTGGTGAGCGCGACCTGGTACGTCGGCCGGCGCTGGCCGCTCTACATGTCGCAGTTCGCGAACGTGCGCGGCACGGCGACGCGCGTGCTCCTGTTCGAGGATCCGAATCCGCCGCGCGCCCGCGCGATCCGAGGGATCCCCGCGCTCACGACTCGGCGCGCCAAGCAGCTGGTCGAGATCTACCACCTGCACTGAGGCCGAAATCGCGGGCCCGGCGCTCTCGGCCATCATTAAAGGAAGGAATCGAGCCGCGCTCGCGATCCGCGGGCGAGATCCGCCACGACCGGCGAGCCGCCTCCGGACTCGTGGGGCAGACTCGGCTCCTCAGTCCCCCCGGAGGATCTCATGGTTTCGTGGAACGATCTCCTGCTCCCCACCCTGCTCTCGGCGGTCTTCGTGTTCATCGCGAGCGCGCTCGTCCACATGGTCCTCAAGTGGCACAACCCCGATTACCGGCGGCTCGCGAACGAGGACGAGGTGCGCGCCGCGATCCGCAAGGGTTCGGCCACGCCCGGCCAGTACGTCTTTCCGCACTGCCTCGACGGCAAGCAGATGCAGGAGCCGGCGATGCAGCAGAAGTACGTCGAGGGTCCCGTCGGCGTTTTGTTCATTCGGCCGAGCGGCGCGCCGAGCCTGGGCCCCTTCCTTCTCAAGTGGATCGTCTACACGCTCGTCGTGTCGGCGATCGCCGGGTATCTCGCGCGCGCGACGTTAACCGCGGGCGCGGCGTACCTGCCCGTGTTCCAGGTCGTCGGCGCGGGTTCGTGGCTCGCGTACGCCTGGCAGTCGCCGGCCGACTCGATCTGGATGGGCAAACCGTGGTCGGTCACGATTCGCGGCATGGTCGACGGATTGGTCTACGCGGCGTTGACGGCGGGCACCTTCGCGTGGCTGTGGCCGCGTTGAGGGCGCGCCGGCACAAGGAAACCGTGCCGCGTGCCGATGTTGCCTAGTCGCTCCGCATGACCTGGCAAGCCTGGTTCACCCTCGGCGTCGCGATCAGCGCGCTCGTCTGCCTGATCAAGGATTGGCTCGCGCCGTCCAACGTGATGGTCGGCGCGGCGATCGCGCTCCTGCTCGCGGGAATCATCACGCCGATCGAGACGTTCGCGGGCTTCGGCAATCCCGCGCCGATCACGGTCGCGGCGCTGTACGTGCTCGCTCGCGCGACCGAGAAGACCGGGCTCCTGCAGCCGGCGCTCGAGCTCCTGCTCGGGACGAAGTCGGGAGGACGCTGGGCTTTGTGCAAGCTGCTCGTGCCATCCGCGGCCGCCTCGGCATTCCTGAACAACACGCCGATCGTCGCCATGCTCATCCCGCAGGTCTTGAAATGGGCGGAGCAGACGCGCGTGTCGGCGTCGCGCTACTTGATGCCGCTCTCCTTCGCGGTCGTGCTCGGCGGCGTGATCACGACCATCGGAACTTCGACCAACCTCGTCGTGTCGGGGATGCTCGAGGCGTTCGGGCACGAGCCGCTGGGTCTGTTCGAGATGACCCCGGTCGGCTTGCCGGTCGCGATCATCGGCATCGCGACCTTGATCCTCACGGTGCCGTGGTTGATGCCGGACCGAACGCCCGCGGGTGAGCAGCTCGAGGAAGGCGCGCGCGATTTCTCGGTCAGCATGAAGATCGTGGCGGGCGGACCGCTCGACGGGCGCACGGTCGAGGACGCCGAGCTGCGCAATCTGCAGGGCGTCTTCCTCGCGGGCATCGAGCGCAACGGAGACCTGATCGCGCCGATCGCACCCGATCTCACGTTGCGCGGCGGCGACCGGCTGTCGTTCGTGGGTCAAGCGAATCGCGTCGTCGATCTTCAGACGCGGCGCGGGCTCGAGTCGGCCGAGGCTCCGCACATGTCGAAGCTGCAGACCGCGAACCACCGCTTCTACCAGGCGGTCGTCAGCGACGGCTCGCGGCTCGTCGGCCGAACGTTGAAAGAGCTCGACTTCCGCTCGCGCTACCAAGCCGCCGTCGTGGCGATCCACCGCTCGGGCCAGCGCGTCGACGAGAAGCTGGGCCAAGTGCGCCTGAAGCACGGCGACACGTTGATCCTGCTCGCGGACCGCGGCTTCGACCGGCGATGGCGCGATCGCGGCGACTTCCTGATGGTCACGGACATGGAAGGCACGCCGCCGGCATTGACCAAGAAGGCCTGGATCGTCGCGCTCGTCGGCATCGCGATCGTCGTCGTGGCGGGCCTGGGCGTCGTGCCGATCCTCCAGGCGTCGCTCGTCGGCGCGATCGCGCTGATCGCGTTCGGCGTGCTCACGGCGACGGAAGCTCGCGAGGCGATCGATCTCGACACGATCATCGTGATCGCGGCCTCGTTCGCGCTCGGGACGGCGATGGAGAAGTCGGGCCTGGCCGCGCGCGCCGCGGAGATCGTCATCGGGACCACCGGCGGCGGGAGCGTGCACGGCGCGCTCCTGGGCGTCGTCCTGGCGACGGTCGTGATCACCGAGCTAATCACGAACAACGCCGCCGCGGCGCTCATGTTCCCGATCGCGTTCGCGAGCGCGGAGCAGCTGGGCGTCGACCCGCGTGCGTTCGTGATCGCCGTCGCGGTCGCGGCGTCGAACTCGTTCCTGACGCCGATCGGCTACCAGACGAACACGATGGTGTACGGGCCTGGCGGCTACCGGTTCACGGACTATGTGCGCGTCGGCCTGCCGCTGACGATCACGACCGTCGTCACGACGGTCGTCGTGATCCCGTGGGCGTGGGGTCTGTGATGCCTCGCGCCGCCCGCTGCGGCCGCCACGGCGAGTCGCGCGCTGGTGTCTTCGAGATCGATGTCGCGACTCATGTGTCGTTCGCTGCGAGCAGCGACGTGAGCGCCTCGAGGACGCGCTTTGCCGCTTCGACGTCGGCCGGATCTGAAGTCGCCACGAGCCGAGTCATCGCGCTCTCGACCGTGTGCTCCTCCGGCTGGTCGAGCGCGCGACCCGCCGCCGTGAGTCCGATGATCACTCGCCGTCGGTCGCGTGAGTCGCGGCGACGGGTGATCAGGTGCTTGTTCTCCAGCCGCCGCAGCGTCGAGGAGATCGTGCCGCGGTCGAGGTGAAGCAGGCTCGCGAGCTGGCCAGCCGTCAACCCGGGGTACTTGCCGACGCACCGCACGATCAGGCGTTGCGGAGCCGTGACGCCCAGCGTGCGCATCATCCGGCTGGACGTGCGCTCGAGGGCGTGGTTCAGCGACCAGATGCCGCGCAGGAAATCCAGCGGCACTCCCAACGCCAGGACCTGGTCTCCCCCGTTCTCCGATACCGAGCTCATAGAGCGGCGCGACGCTCCCGGTGCTGGAGGAGGATCGACAACAGGCGGTCGATCTCCGTCTGGTTCTGCAAGCAGAACGCGGCCGACGAAGCCTTCGAGAAGCCGACGCGGACGGTCAGGAGCCGGCCGGGTTGGTCGAGACAGAAGACGTCCTCGTCGGTGACGTCGTCGCCGACGTACAGCGCGGTGTCGGCGCCCTCGATCGCGCGCAGGCGCAACAGCGCCTCGCCCTTGTTCGGCGCGGCGAGCGGCACGAGGTTCATGACGAGTTTTCCCGGGATCGCGCGCATGGGAATTGGAAGCTCGAAAAGGACGCGCGCGATCGCCGCGCGGACCTGACGCTTCGCGCGCGAGCGCCGATAGTGAATCGCGATCGAATACCGCTTGTCTTCGACGTCCACGCCGCTCTGGTCCGAGAGCGCATCGCGCACGACCGGCAACGTTCGCGTGATGTCCCTCTCGAAGAACGACAGGCGTGCGCCCGGCTCCAACCCGTGGTTGCCGATGATGTGCTTCACGGGGATGCCGCGGAGCCGCGCGGCGATGTCGCCCTGGCTGCGCCCCGAGATCACGGCGCATGGGCACAGCGAGGCGACGCGGGTGAAGAGCCGCCGGGTCCGGTCGCGCATCGTCGCGGCGTCACGATCGGCGACGATCGGAGCGAGCGTGCCATCGAAGTCGAACGCGAGCAGCACGCGCGACCAGGCGATCTGAGCGAGAAGATCGGAGTGCTCCTTGGACAGGATGTGGTTCATGCGCGGTACAGGCGTTTGATCGATTCGATCGGCGAGAGCCGACCCGACATGCGTTCGCGACGCCGCAGCTCGGCGGCGTCCACGAGCATGCGCCCGGCCCATTGGTACACGTTGAACTCCGAGATGAGACGGCGCATCGACTGCATGCGCTCGCGCTGCTCGGTGGGCGGCATCCGCAGCGCAGCGGCCAGAGCGTCGCTCGACTGCCGCAAGTCGTACGGATTGACGATGAGCGCCTCAGTCAAGTCGCGCGCGGCGCCGGTGAACTCGCTCAGCACCAGCACGCCCTGCTCGTCGTCGCGAGCCGCGA
>CAZQHA010000062.1:0-13682 GCA_964592795.1 uncultured Planctomycetaceae bacterium
AGCGCTGCCCGGTGCTCGAGGTCGACACGTCGATCTCGGGCGAACGCGTGACGCGCGCCCTGGATCGCGCAATCGACGTCTACGGCAAGCCGCGACGGCTTGTCATGGACAACGGGCCAGAATTCACGTCGCGGGCCTTCATCGAGTGGGCCGGACGGCGCGACTCGAGCTCGCGTGGATCGATCCCGGCAAGCCGATCCAGAATACGTACTCAGAGAGCTTCAACGCGCGCTTCCGCGACGAGTGCCTCAACCAGCACCACTTCACGACGCTCCACGATGCGCGCGCGCGGATCGAGGAGTGGCGCGGCGACTACAACCTCGTGCGTCCGCACACATCGCTCGGCGGTGAAAGCCCCGAGCGCTTCTTCCAGCTCTGGTCGGAGGCCATGGCCTCCGACCAGAGCCGTGTCAGGCAACCTCAGCTACCCTGTCAGTCCGATTTCCAAACGAGCCGGGATCCGACGTAACCCGTGGCATCAACTCGGGTGCAGGCTCACAACCACCGCTGCAATAGCGAACCACAGCCCAGCTTCCTGGCCCGGCGACGGTCGGAAGGCGGACCTGTCTCGCAACACGATTCCATTGTTGATCCAACGGTCGAAGTCGCCTCGGCCAATTAGCGTATCCAGTCAAGCAGTGGGAACACCGCGACCACCGCCGTCTGGATCTACAGACCCAATGCACTGGGCCACGCCCTATTGGCCGCCGTGGGAGTGCTCATGGACGCCGTGATCCGCTGGCGCGGGGGAAGCGTCCATCTCGATCCCGTCGCGCTCGAGATCGCTGGGAACAGCGATCGATGCGATCGTGCCAACCGGGTTTTCGTACCAGCCGGGATCGACATAGTTCTCAATGCCCTCGCGAACCTTCAGGATCGTGAACATTCCGCCCATCGTGATGTAGTCATGCGGGCCTTGCGCACCGGTCATCGGGATGCTGTTGCGCGGGACAGGCATGCCCATCTCCGCCATGTCCGCCATGCCGTGCTGTCCCATGATCATGTACTCGGGCAGGAGCTGCTTTACTTTCGCGTCTAGATCGCCGGGCTCTACCCCGATCATGTTCGGAATGTCGTGGCCCATCTGGTTCATCAGGTGGTGCGTCATATGGCAGTGCAATGCCCAGTCGCCCGCGGCGTCGGCGACGAAATCGATCGTTTTCGTCGAGCCGACCTGAACCAAGACTGTCGTCTCGACCTGCTGCGCGGACGGGGGAATCTGTCCGCCGTCAGTCTCGGTGATCCGAAACTGGTAGCCATGCAAGTGGATCGGGTGATGATCCGTGGCCGACAAGTTCCCGAGGCGAATGCGAACACGCTCACCCAGCTTCGCAACGAGCGGTTCTGTGCCTGGGAACGCGCGCGCGTTCATGGTGAGTAGGTTGAAGTCCGTCATCTCATTGGGATTGGGGCGGCTCGTGCCCGTGTCGATCCGCCATTCACTCAGCAAGATCGCGAAGTCGCGATCCGGCCGCTCTTCCTTCGGACGTCGAGGATGGATCACGAACATCCCCATCATCCCCATGGCCATCTGCGTCATCTCGTCGTGATGAGGGTGATACATGTGCGTGCCGTGCTGGCGCAGCGTGAACTCGTACTTGAAGGTCTCCCCGGGACGGATCGCGCGCTGGTTGAGACCTGCGACGCCATCCATTCCGTTCGGCAAGAGGACGCCGTGCCAGTGAACGGAGGTCGGGGCAGGGAGCTTGTTCGTCACGTAAATGCGCACGCGGTCGCCTTCCACGGCCTCGATCGTTGGGCCGTGCACGCTGCCGTTGTAGCCCCAGCATTCAGCGCTGAGGCCCGGCGCGAACTCATGCTTCACCGGCTCTGCTACCAAGTGGAATACCTTCACTCCGTCCACGAGTCGCCAGGGCAACTTCACGCCGTTGGGAACGATCACGGGGGTGTAGTCGCGTTCGGGTTCGCCTGGCGGAAGCGACTCGAGCGCACCCCGCGATGCACTGATCTCGGGCGCGGACGGAGCGTGCTGGCCCTGTTCGTGGCCTGACTGCGCTCCGTGCGCGAGGGCTCGAGTCATCCACGGGCTGCCGGCGAGAATGCCTGCGCCGGTAGCGATCACGTTGCGTCTGGAAATGGTGTTCATTGTTCGGTGTCTCACTAGTCGTCGCTTTCGTGGTCTCTGCGCGATTCGCCGCGTTGCACAGGCCGGGGTTCGCGGTCATCACCGCGCGCTTGACCTCCACTCAGGATCTGGTCGAGTTCCGTTCGGGCGATCCAGTAGTCGCGCAAGGCTTCGACGTACTGACCGCCTGCTTCGATCTCCCGCTGCTTTGCATCCAGGAGCTGAAACGCTCCCACTTGCATTGCGTTGTATTGCTTCTGCGTCTCTTCCAAGACGCGGTGGCGCAGCGGAATGATCACGTCGCGATAATGCTGTGCGCGCGCCTTCAGCGTGAGCACACGGCTCGCTGTCGCGCGCAACTCGCTGCGAACGCGCACAGCTTGCGCGGAGTAGTTGTTCTGCAGGGCGCGCATCGTTGCTGTTGCGCGGGCGAGCGCCGGTTGGCCTTGGTTGAAGAGGGAGATTGGCAGTTGGAACGCTGGGCCGATGCTCCAGTCCCCATCGCCATCGCGCTCGGCACTCGCACCGATCGAGGACTCACCCGCAATCACGCTGGTCCTTGTCAGACCGAGGCGACGTGCGACCTGCTCCATTTCCCAACGCGCCGCAGCGAGGTCCAGACTGCGCTCGATCGCACGCGACTCCATCCCAGAGAGCTCGAGCGGTTCCGTCGAAAGTTCGGGGAGCCGCGCGCTGGCGGTCCATGACGTCCGCTGTCCCCACAATCCCATCAGGGCGGTCAGCCGCTCGCGCGACATGACCACCTCGAGTTCCGCAGCCGAGAGGTCGACCAGAGCTTGTTCGTGCAGCGCTTGTTCCGCAGCCAAATCGAGGTCGCGGATGTTTCCAGCCTCATGCAGCCGCCGCGCAAGCTCGGACGATGCCTCAGTCGCCGTGACTACCGCTCGACGCAGGTCAAGAAGCTGCTCGGCCCCCTGGAGCTCATAGAAACTCGAGCGCGCGCTGGCAGCGAGGTCCAAGACTGCGCCAGCGACTCGCAGCTTCGCCGACTCGAAGGCAGCCTCGGCAATGCGCTCTCGCAGCGGGAGAAAGAGGATGCTGAGGAAGTCCTCGGTCACGGCAAGCTCGACCTCGACCGGACCGCCGCCATCCCGGAACCGAAACTCCGTCTCGAATACCGGGTTCTCAAGAAGCCCCGCCTCGACCAAGTCCGCCTGCGCGATGCCCAGTTCCTCGTAGGTCGATTGAAGGTCACGGTTGTTCAGGAGTGCGATCTGCACCGCAGCGTCGGCGGTTAGCTCGTGCGCCAGCAACTGATCCAGGTGCGCTTCAACCTCGGCGTCCGCGGAGCCGCCTTGATTCCAATGAATGCGCTGCCCGGCTCGCTCAACAACCATGGCTTGAACGTCAGCGAAGCCCGCGGTGTGGGGGACACTCGCGCAGGCACTGGCGTAGAGCGCGGGTGCGACAAGAGGGAGCAGCGCGCGGCTAGTGAACATGCTCGACCGCCTCCGATGTCTGAGCGCCGTGCTTCTCGAGCTGCATCCCGCAGCGCGGGCACTTGCCTGGCTCGTTGGACCGCACGTCGGGATGCATCGGGCAACCGTACTGCACGCTCGCCGCGCTCACTCTCGCGCGAGGATTCGCGAGCACGAGACCTGGGTCTTCAATCCTGCCTTCCTCTGCCAATGCACTGGCGGGGTGGTCGGCCGCTCGAGGCACGAAACTTCCCGTGGGTACGACGCACGCGACTGAGGCAGGCCCAAGGAGCCCTGTCGCGACGAACAGATAGGCATGGACGGTTCGGGATCTTGAGAACATGAGCGTTTCTTCCTGCGTGCGGTCGTCCCGCGCGCTTGCGACGCGCATTACGGTCCGCGTCCGTCGCATAGACGCGCGCGGGGACCGGTCCTTACACCTTGGTGCTCAGAACTCAGGCCACACGTGTCGGCGGGACTGTGCGGTCACGGCAGCGGGGCTGTGATAACCTGCGCCGCGGGTGACCCTTGGGCCTTGTAACGGCAGTTGCGACCCACCCGGCACAGGGTGATTCATGAACTCCGACGCCAAAGACCCTGAGCCGAAAGACGAGCCGCTCGCGTTGGAGAGCGGCGTTGTCGAGGTGCTCGTTGCAAACCACCGCCGCTTCCTGGAATTCCTGGAGCGACGCGTTGGCGATCGCGCGACCGCCGAGGACATCCTGCAAGACGCGTTCGTGCGAGGGATGAACGCAGCCCCGACCCTGCGAGACGGCGAGTCGGCGGTTGCGTGGTTCTATCGCGTTCTACGCAACGCAGTGATCGACCATCATCGGCGCGGCGTAGTTCAAAAACGCGTCGTTGATGAGCTCGCAGCCGAGATCGACGAGACCACGCTCGATCCAGAGCTGGAAGACGAGATCTGCCGTTGCATCTCAGCCCTCGCGGGGACACTGAAGCCGGAGTACGCACAGGCCATTCGACGCATCGAGGTCGATGGCATCAGCGTCGATGCCTTCTCTAAGGAGGCGGGAATCACGGCCAACAATGCCGCGGTGCGCGTGTTTCGCGCGCGGGAAGCGCTCCGCAAGCGCGTGATGGCATCCTGCGGAACCTGCGCCACGCACGGCTGCCTCGACTGCACCTGTCAGGGCCCCGGAGGGTGTGAGTAGGGCCGAGTGGGTCGCAGGGCCTTCGCGGCGACACTTGCCCATACCCGTTTTGCGCGCAGCGGGGTCGACTCCTCGAGGGTGTAATGCGTTTGGCGGTCCCGCGTCTCTAGGGCGGCCTAAGGAGATGCCGCCATGAAACTGACCTCGAACTCGACCGAATCCCACGATCACACTTCAGCTCCCCGCCCGTCGACCGTCCTCGATCCGGTCTGCGGCATGCAAGTGGATCCTGCCCGCGCCGCCGGCTCGCTCGAACACGGCGGCATGACCCATTCCTTCTGTAGCGAGCACTGCCTGGAACGCTTCCGTTCGAACCCCAAGGCGTACTCGAGCAGCGATCCGTCGACGCGCCACACGCACTCCTGCTGTGCGTCGCGCACGCACGATCACGCGTCTGCACCCGCTCATACCGCGGTATCGCACTCGCATCCAAAAAGCGCGGTTCAAGGCGCGCACAATGAACCTGCGAGCGGGCGTTACACCTGTCCGATGCATCCGGAGATCGTCCAAGACGGGCCGGGGAACTGCCCGATCTGCGGCATGGCGCTAGAGCCGGTGCTCGCTGCGACCGAGGACGCGCCGTCGACGGAAGAGCGGGACATGCAGCGACGCTTGGTTGTGTCCGCAGTCCTCGCTGCGCCAGTGATCGCGCTGGGAATGGCGGACATGCTTCCCGGCTCGAGCGCGCATGGCGGCTCCGTCGCGCTCGCTTGGCTCCAACTCGCTCTTACGGCACCGGTCGTCCTGTGGGGGGCCTGGCCCTTCTTTCTCCGCGCGCGTGACTCGGTCCGTGCCCGGACTGCGAACATGTTCACACTCATCGCGCTGGGTGTGGGCGCAGCCTTCGCCTGGAGTGTGTTCGCGACGCTCAGCATGAGCGCGCGAGCGTCATCCGCGGGTCACAATGGCCTGCCGATCTACTTCGAAGCCGCGGCCGCGATCACCGCGTTGACGCTCTTGGGACAGGTGCTCGAACTGCGTGCTCGCCGACGGACGGGCGACGCGATTCGCTCGTTGCTCGCGCTGGCACCGAAGACTGCGCGCAAGATCACGCCGAGTGGCGCGGACGAAGACGTTGCGCTGGACAGCGTGCACGTCGGCGATCTCCTTCGTCTGCGACCGGGTGAGAGTGTGCCAGTGGACGCAATCGTGACCGAGGGGCGCAGCGCGCTCGATGAATCGATGCTGACGGGCGAGCCGATCCCGGCAGAGAAGCGCGCCGGCGACCGAGTTTCCGCCGGCACCTTGAACGGCTCTGGTTCGCTCGTACTGCGAGCCGAGCGGGTGGGAGCGGACACGCTCCTCGCTCAGATCGTGCGGCTCGTGGGAGATGCGCAGCGCACTCGCGCGCCGATTCAACGCATTGCCGACCGGGTCGCATCCGTCTTCGTGCCAGCGGTCCTCGTCATCGCCGCCTTGACCTTCATCGGATGGAGCTTCTTGGGCCCCGAGCCTGGCATCGGGCTCGCGCTGTCGAATGCGATTGCCGTGCTCATCATCGCCTGCCCTTGTGCGCTGGGCCTCGCCACGCCCATGTCGGTGATGGTCGGCGTTGGACGCGGCGCGCGTGCTGGCGTCCTCATTCGAGATGCACAAGCACTTGAAGCCCTGGCATCGATCGACACGCTCGTCGTCGACAAGACGGGGACGCTGACCCAAGGTCGACCGGACCTCGTGGCCGTCGAGACGGTTGCGACCGTCGGCGAGCACGAGATAATCGAGCTGGCCGCGGGTCTCGAGCGCGCGAGCGAGCATTCGCTCGCCGAAGCCATCCTGCGCGGTGCGCAGGCTCGTGGCATCTCACCCGTCGCGATCGACGACTTCGAGGCAGTGCATGGCAGGGGCGTTCGTGGTCACGCGCGCAACCGTGAGGTGCTGCTCGGAAATCAAGCGTTCCTGGCTGAATCTGGAATCGATGTGCGCGAGCTTGCGCTGCGGGCCGACATGCATCGTCGCGAAGGGCGCACGGTGGTTTTCGTCGCTCTCGATGGGCAACCCGCGGGGTTGCTGGCGGTCGCCGACGAGCTCAAGCCTTCGGCCATCCAAGTCGTCAGTACCCTCCGCAAGGACGGTGTGCGCCTGGTGCTGCTGACGGGCGACGCCCGGCCGACGGCGGAAGCGATCGCACGACGGCTCGGCATCGATGAGTTACACGCGGACATGATGCCGTTGGACAAGGCCCAGTTCGTCGCTCGAGCGCGCATGAGCGGTCAGAAAATCGCGATGGCTGGCGACGGTGTGAACGATGCGCCCGCGCTGGCTGCGGCGGATGTTGGCATTGCGATGGGAACCGGGACGGACATCGCGATCGAGAGCGCCGGCATCACGCTCGTGAAGGGCGATCTCGAAGGCATTCTGCGCGCTCGCCGCTTGGCGCGTGCCACGCTGCGCAACATCCGTCAGAACCTGCTCTTCGCGTTTGGATACAACGCACTCGGCGTTCCGGTCGCCGCTGGCGTGTTCTACCCGCTTGCGGGCTGGCTCCTCTCGCCGATGATCGCCAGCGCCGCAATGAGCCTTTCGTCGGTTTCGGTGATCGCGAACGCGCTGCGGCTCCGGAGAGCGAACCTGTGAGCTCGATGCCACTGGGCACGGGCCCGAAGTTCGCGCATGGTGCTTCCTTTTCGCCCTCCCTTGCTCCTCTCTCCAACTCAGGCCCGACCTTCTGGCGAACCTGTTCCCAGCAGCGAGCTTGAAGCGCTCTTGTCTTTCCCGCTCGCGATCGGCACTCGGGCAGCGTAGCCCAGACATTCCTCAGAATCGACGGCTCGCGAACTCTCTTGTTCAATCTTGGAGCTCACCATGTCTCAGTTCAGTGTCATCCGCGTTTTCGCAGCACTCGCCTTCGTCGCATCCACTGGCGTGCCGGCAGCGGCAGCCCCGCATTCACGGCAGCTCGCTGCGAGCGTGCCGACTTATCCGAATGCATCCTGCCCGATCATGGGGAAGCCCGTTTCGACGAGGCTTTTTGCCGAGACCGAGAGAGGCCGCATCTATGTCTGCTGCAAGGGCTGCGTGAAGGACATTCTGGCCGACGTCGAGACTGCGTATCGCACGTCGTTCCCCGAACACAAGAAGATGGGCAACGCCAAGTGCCCGGTCACGGGCGACTCGATTCAGAAGGACTCACCGGTCGTCCAACTGCAAGGTTACGAGTTCTTCGTGCGCGATCTCTCAGCAGTCAAGGTCGCACAGAAGGACTCGCAGCTCGTCTTAGCGAAGCTGAACGATCCGAAGCTCGTGGACGTCGCGAACAAGATCTGCCCGATCTCCGGTGACGCGACTGTTCAGAACGCCTTCGTCGTGGTCGAAGGTCACATCGTGCGGCTGGCGTCTCCGAAGCATTTGTCCGAAGTTGAGAAAGACCCAGCCGCCACTCTGGCGAAGGCCAAGGCATTGCGGGAGCAGGAAGAGCGGCGCTAGACGGTGGAGGCGGGAGGCTCAGCGCCTCGAATTCGATCGAGCGCGAATTCGGCGTCTCGACGCGCCGGTGAGTCGTCGGGACTCGGATAGACTTGGAGCGTTCTCCAAGGAGTTCGAACCGATGCTGATACTGCCCTCGTCCCTGGCGCCCGTCTGCGTTGCGTGCTTGATCCTAACCGCACCGGTCTCTGCGAAGACGGTCCGCGCAGTACCGCCGGTGCAGCAGGCTCCCCTTCACGCGCCCACGCGTCCGCTCGCTCACGCAGGTGGGATCTTCGGAGTCGTCCGCTTGCAGTCCACGGGTGCACCGCTGGGAGCGGCTCGGGTCACGCTGTTCCGACCCGATCTCTCCTTCTTCCGCGAGACACGCTCGATTGCGGACGGCAGCTACTCGTTGCTCGGTGTTCCCGCAGGCTCTTTTTCGCTCGGCATCGCGGCGCGTGGGTATGGCTATCAAGAGCTTGTGGTGAATGTCGCAGGGACAACGATCAACGCCGACGTCGCACTGAGCGCCGAAGCGCACGTCGGTAGCTGGAGCGTGATCGGCGACACCTCCCCCGAAGTGTTCGATGGAACCGACATCGGGATCCTGCGGCCCGATGGAACGATCATGTACTGCCACGATACGCAGGACCCGGTGGTCTTCGATCCCGTGACCGGTCAGAAGTCCTTCCCGGCGGGTTCCGGTAGCGAGCAGGGATGCATGAACGGAACGCTGCTCGCGGACGGCGCGGTGCTGATGCTCGGCGGTCAGTCTCCGAGCGATCCAGGAGCGTTCACCAACGCCGTCTCGTGGGTGAAGCGGTTCAGTCCGCTCAACTTTTGGATTCAACAATCGAACATGCTGCTCGGCGCCGGACGCTGGTATCCAGGTCTGGCTCGGCTCGCTGACGGCCGGTTGCTCGTCATGGGCGGCGGCACCGCTCCTAGCGCCCAGCGCACGGATACGTGCGAGATCTATTCTCTCGCGACGCAGAGCTTCTCGTTCACCGACACGATGAACTCGCCGCTCGAGTATCCACCATGTGCGTTGCTCTACACCGGCAAGGTGCTGCGCACATGGGGAACTTCCCCCGAGCTGTATGACCCATCGACCGGTCAGTGGGGGCCTACGGGCGCTTTCAACTTCCCAAACCGCGGGTTCCCGGGACACAGCGATCACTCGCTCATCGTTCTCGCGGACGGACGGGCGCTCGCGGTCGGGGTCAGCCGCGTGAACCAGCCCAACGCCCGCATGGTCGAGATCTACGACCCGGCAACAGGCGCGTGGAGCCTCGGGACGAATCCAAGCCTGGTTCGAATGCAGGCGGAGGTCGTTCACCTACCGGATGGCCGGATCTTCGTCGGTGCAGGCGACCAAGAAACGACCGCGGGTCCGGAACCCAACGTGCTCGGCATCGTGGAGCGGTGCGATCTCTTCGATCCGGCGACATCGGCTTGGAGACGCATCGCGGACATGCTGGCGTTTCGCGAGTACCACGCCGTCACGCTGCTCGTTCCAGATGGGCGCGTGGTGACCACCGGCGGGACGCGGATCAAGTTCCAGGTTGGACCGACGACGAACGCCATCGAGGCCTACCTCCCACCGTATCTGTTCCGCGGCGTGCGGCCTCAGATCTCTTCCATCTCGGACGCGACGCCGACGCGCGGCCAGACTGTCTCCGTCACGGTGTTTCCGAATACCCGCCTCACGAGCTTCGTGCTGATGGGACTTCAGTCGACCACGCACTGGGTGGATGCGGGCATCCCGCGTCGTCTGGAGCTCCCTCCCATCCAGAGTAGCCCCAGCGCTTCGTTCACGCTGCCCGTCGACCCCGATCTGCTGCCTTTGGGCTGGTACATGCTCTTCGGAATGGTCGACGACATTCCGTCGATCGCCCAGATCATTCGCATCGACGCGTGATCGATGGATCTTCGCAGTGCACGCTGGCCATGGCGCGCCCCGAACGTTCGTCCCCGGTCGGGAAATGTTGGCCGACGTGCACCAGCGCGAAACCGATGTGGTCGAGGCCTTCGGGCGTGCCGCCACGCTGCGACGCGAGCCAGTCGAGCGCCCACGCAGTCGCCTCACCGTGATCACGAGCCTGAACCTGCGGAATCTCGCGGGTCTCGAGGCCGAGTCCGGCCCGAGCGTGCGAACGCGTCCCGATAGAGGCGATGGAACCGCTGGCCAGACACTCGACGTGAGCCCCGTAACCGTGCCGCTCGCACCCAGAAATTGCAGGCTCGCGCTGGAATGCCCGCTCATTGCGCGACCTTCTTCGCTCGTCGCATGAACTTCCAGCCTTCGAGCGCGAGCAGTGGAATCGCTCCAACGGCGAGCAGTACGAAGCAGTGGTACAGAGGCATCGGCTCCACATCGAGGAAAGCGCCCAGCCAGACGTTGTGTGGCGCCCAGAACGTCAACGCCATCGAGGCCAGCACGACCAGCGCGAGCTTGATATTCGAGAGGATGCCGACCTGCCACACCGAGCGTATCTCGCTGCGCGCGCCAAAAGACCGCAGGAGCTCGGCGTAGACGAGCGTCGTGAAGGCGTGATCCCGAGCCATCTCCTGTGAGACACGTCCCAGCGAGTAGAGATACACGACGAGTGCAACACCCGAAGTGAGCAGGCCGGTCGCGATCAGCAAGCCCACGAAGCCACGGTCGGTCAGATGCTCGTCACGCCGGCGTGGCTTGCGCTTCATCACCGTCGGATCGATCGGGTCGGTCGCGAGGCACAGAGCCGGCAAGCCGTCAGTCACCAAGTTGATCCAGAGGAGCTGGATCGGGAGGAGCGGCAACGGCAAGCCCATCAGCACGCAGGCCGTCATCAGAAGGAGCTCGCCCACGTTGCCGGCGAGCAGGTACTGCATCGTCTTCTTGATGTTGTCGTAGATGCCGCGGCCTTCCTCCACAGCGGCCACGATCGAAGCGAAGTTGTCGTCCGTGATCACCATGTCGGACGCCTCCTTCGTCACCTCGGTCCCGCTCCGACCCATCGCAATCCCGATGTCAGCTCCCTTGATCGCGGGGGCGTCGTTCACCCCGTCTCCCGTCATCGCGACCACCCCCCCGCGAGCCTTCCATGCGCGCACGATCCGGAGCTTGTGGGCAGCCGTGACGCGAGCGTAGACCGCGACGCCTTCGACACGCTCGGCCAGCGCCTCATCCGCGAACAGTTCGAGCTCCGAGCCGGAAAGCGCGACGTCCTCGCCCCGCGCGATTCCAAGCTCTCGCGCTACAGCGAGAGCCGTGTGCGGGTGATCGCCCGTAATCATCACGACGCGGATACCCGCGCTTCGTGCGAGGGCCACTGCGCTCTTCGCTTCGGACCGCGGCGGGTCGTACATTCCCGCGAGTCCGAGGAAGACCAGGTCGCGCTCGACCGATCCAGCGTCCGAGGACTCGCATCCCTGCTCGACGTCGCGAGAAGCCGCGGCCAGCACACGTAGAGCACGTCGTGCGAGCATTGCGTTCTGGGCGAGGACGTTCTTGCGATCCTCGTCGGTCATGGTTCGGACGCCAGCCGTGTCTCGGATCCGCGTGCAAAGGGAGAGCAGCACATCGGGCGCGCCCTTCGTGAGGGCGACGCGCCCGCCAGTTGTGCACCTGCGAAGTACCGTCATCCGCTTGCGATCGGAATCGAAGGGGATCTCCGCGACCCTGGGGAGCTGTCGCTCAATGTCGGCCGCAGTGAGCCCGAGCTTCGCGCCTGCCGTCAGCAGCGCGCCTTCCGTTGGATCGCCGATTACTTTCCAGACTCCGTCCTGCTCTGCGAGGCTCGCGCCGTTGCAGCCGACGAAGGTGATCAGAAGCTCTCGAATGGCCCCAGCTCGTTCGGCGTGGACGGCGGTTCCGTCGGCACGGATCGATCCGTCGGGGCCGTATCCCTCGCCGGACACCTCGTACGTTGTCCCCGCAGTCCACAGAGCGCGGACGGTCACCTCTCCAACGGTCAACGTGCCGGTCTTGTCCGTGCAGATGACATTCGCAGCTCCCAGGGTCTCGACTGCGTGGAGTTTGCGCACGAGCGCTCGTCGGCCGGCCATGCGTTGAACGCCTACCGCGAGCGCAACCGTCACCACCGCAGGAAGACCCTCCGGCACAGCGGCGACGGCGAGGCTCACCGAGGTCAGGAAGAGCTCCAGCGTCGGGATGTCGCGCAACAGGCCGAGGGCGAAGATGAGCGCTACGATTCCGAGCGACGCCGCGACCAGGACGCGACCGAAGGAATGCAGCCTCTGTTGCAGAGGAGTCGTCTCCTCGCCGCCGGCCGTCGTGAGGAGGTCGGCGATCCGCCCGATCTCCGTGCGCATGCCAGTCTCCACCACGAGCGCCAGTCCCTTGCCGGCCGCGACGCTCGTGCCCATGAAGACCATGCTGCGGCGGTCGCCGAGCGGAACGTCTTCGCGTTCGACTCGAGCGGGGGCTTTCTCGACAGCCTCCGATTCGCCGGTCAGCGCGGCCTCCACGGTCTTGAGCGCTGCGGCCTCGAGCACGCGAGCGTCGGCGGGAATGAGGTCTCCCGCATCGACCTCGAGCAGGTCGCCCGGCACAACCATGGCGGCCGGCACCGATACCGACCGTCCATCGCGACGCACTCGCGCCCGTGGAGCGGTCATGCGCCTCAGCGCCGCGAGGGAGCGCTCGGCGTTGAACTCCTGATAGAAGCCGATCAGTCCGTTCACGACGACGATGGAAAGGATCGCGATGCAGTCCGCCCACTCGCCCACGAGGCCGGAGACGACGGCGGCGGCGGCAAGGATCCAGACGATCAGGCTCTTGAACTGTCCGAGGAGCAAGACGAGCGGGCGAACCGGTGCAGCCTGCTTGAGCTCGTTCGGTCCATGCTCTTCGAGCCGCCTCGCGGCAACTTCTTGCGAGAGACCAGCCCGCGTCGACTCCAGGAGGCGAAGAACGGAGTCTTCGCCCAGGGCGTGCCAGGCAAGCGAGCCCGACGAGATCGTCTGTTCCGCTACGCTCGTCGAGTGCGTTTCCATTTCCATTCCTCGACCGCGCAGAACACGCACGGGACGATGAACAGCGTGATGAGACTCACGGCCATGCCGCCCACCGATGGGATTGCCATCGGTTGCATCACGTCAGAGCCGCGACCCGTGGCCCAGAAGATGGGCATGAGTCCGAACACCGTGGTCGCGATCGTCATCAGGCACGGTCGGATGCGCTTCAAGCCGGCGTCGATGACGGCGGAGCGGATCTCGGCGACGGACGCGAAAACTCGGTCCTTGAACGTCCCCTCCAGATAGGTCGCGATGACCACGCCGTCGTCGTCGACGACTCCGAACAGCACCAGAAACCCGACCCATACGGCGACCGACAGGTTCACGCCCCAGAGTGCCAGCATCACGAAACCGCCCGAGGCGGAGACGAGGACGCCGAAGAAGATGACCGGGGCGATCCACCAGCGCGTGAATCCGAGATACAGCATCACGAACATGATGAAGAGCGTCACCGGCACCAAGACTCGCATGCGCGCAGTCGCGCGAACCTGGTTCTCGAACTGGCCCGACCACTCCCAGTAATAGCCGGCGGGAAGGCTGAGGCGGCCGTCCGCCACC
>CAZQHA010000063.1:0-13362 GCA_964592795.1 uncultured Planctomycetaceae bacterium
GAGCGTCGCCGCGCTCGTCTCGCACAGCGCGAAGATCGCGCAGCTCTCCGGCGCGCTGGCGGCCTGCCTGGGAGCATGCATCGTCGTCGCGCTCTGGAACCGGTTCTTGTCCGCGGCGGGCGGCGTCGTCGCGATCGCGATGACCGTCCTCGGCGTCGCCTGGCTCAACGCGGTCCATTTCTCCGACCTCGCCCCCGGCGCCGCGCTGTGTCTGATCGCCGCGGCGTTCACGCCCTGGCTCGCGCGCACGAAGCGCGTGCAGGCTTGGTCGCGGACGAAGCGCGTGCTCGCGTACGCGTTCCTCGCCGCCGTGCCCGCGGCGGCCGGCGTCGTCGTCGCTCAGCTCTCGACGCCGAGCTACGAGTACTGATCGAAGACGCGCGGTGAGCAGGATTCGCGCTCTCAACGACCGGCCCGTCCGACGCGACGGCCAGTTCGTCCTGTACTGGATGATCGCGCACCGTCGCGCGCGGTCGAGCTTCGCGCTCGATCGCGCGATCGAGCTCGCGCGCGAGCTCGGACGGCCGCTCGTCGTTCTCGAGGCGCTGCGCGCGGATCACCGCTGGAGCTCGCCGCGCATCCAGCGCTTCGTCACGGACGGCATGGCGGACAACGAGCGCGCGTTCGCGCCGACGCGCGCGCTCTACCATCCGTACGTCGAGCCGCGCGCGGGCGCCGGGCGCGGGCTCTTCGACGCGCTCGCCAGGCGCGCCGCCGCGGTCGTCACCGATGATTTCCCGTGCTACTTCCTGCCGCGGATGACCGCCGCGGCGGCCGCGCGCGCGGACGTCCGCGTCGAGTCCGTCGACTCGAACGGCCTCCTTCCGATGCGCGTCGCTCGCGAGGCGTACCCGACCGCGTACGCGTTCCGCCGGTTCGTGCAGCGCAACGTCCGCGAGCACCTCGCGAGCTTCCCCCGCGAAGCGCCGTTCGACGGTCCCGCGCTCGAAACGTGCGCGGGCCTGCCGCCGGAGATCGAGCGCCGCTGGCCGCGCGCGCAGCTGCGTGCATCCGCGGAAGCACGGCGCGGCGGATCCGTCGCGGGCACCGCGAAGCTCGACCGCTTCGTCCGCGAGACGCTGCCGCGCTACGCCGAGCAGCGCAACGAGCCGGAATCGAACGCCGCGAGCGGACTCTCGCCCTACCTGCACTTCGGACACGTGTCCGCGCACGAGGCATTCTCGGCGGTCGTGCGCTTCGAAGGCTGGTCGATCGACGCGCTCGGCGAGCAGACGTCCGGCCGCCGCACCGGGTTCTGGGGCCTTCCCGAATCCGCCGAAGCCTACCTCGACCAGCTCGTCGTGTGGCGCGAGCTCGGGTTCAACTTCTGCGCGCTGCGCGAGGACTACGACCGCTACGAGTCGCTGCCGCAGTGGGCGCGGGCGACTCTGGCCAAGCACGCGGCCGACGATCGGCCGCACGTCTACTCGCTCGAAGAGCTCGACGCCGCGGCGACGCACGATCGGTTGTGGAACGCGGCCCAGAACGAGCTCGTCACGACCGGCGCGATCCACAATTACATGCGCATGCTGTGGGGCAAGAAGATCCTCGAGTGGTCGCCGACGCCCGAGGTCGCGCTCGAGCGCTTGATCGAGCTCAACAACGCGCACGCGCTCGACGGGCGCGACCCCAACTCCTACAGCGGGATCTTCTGGGTGCTCGGCCGCTACGACCGGCCGTGGGGACCCGAGCGGAAGATCTTCGGCACCGTGCGCTACATGAGCTCGGAGAACACGGCGCGCAAGCTCGACGTCGCCGGGTACCTGCGCCGCTTCGGCGCACGCCCGTCTAACGCTGCCACGTGACGTGCCAGTGGATTGACTCGCCGGCGGTCGTCGCCGTCTCGAACGGGACGACGAGCGTCGCGACCTCGGCCTCCGAGCTGGCCTTCGTGCCGCGCGTCTTGCCCGTGAGCCCGCTGCTCACGACCGGGGCGGGCAGCTCGATCTCGATCTTGATCACGGTGCCGACGTTCGGGCTCTTCCCCGAGGGATCGAGCGCGGAGGCTGCCCGCGTGCGCTCGTCGGCCGAGAGCGGCATCAGCGCGCGCGGCCAGCGGGCCTGATCTCCGCGCGGGAGCGTGACCTTCACGAAGTGGAGCCCGCCCTCCGCCTGGCCGGACGAGAACGAGAGGTCCGCGAGCTTGAGCGCGGACAAGCTGTCGAACTTGCCGGACGCGCACGCGACGTCGACGCGGCTCTCCCAGGCGGCTCCCTGGCTCTCCGCCTGCATCGCGCCGTCCGCGGTCGGCTTGGCGAGGGCGCTCGTCATCACCGTGCCGGAGAGGTCCTCGCGCAGGCGGATCCGGATCGCGACGAGGTCGGTCTCGTCGCAGCCCGCGAAGGTCGCGGCGGCCAGGGCGAGGATCGGAATCCAGAGTTGTCGCATAGTGGGGCCTCTCTCGCGGCATCGCCGCGCGTCCGCGCGGGCGGCGACCGGAGTCTAGCGAGCGCCGCGCCGGCGCATCAACGACCCGATTTTGCGCGAAGGATCGCGCGGCGATCCGACACGAACCCCCGGAACCGATGCGCATGAACGACCCCCACGCACTCGACCGCCGCCTGCGCGATCGCATCGTGTCGCGCGAGAGCGGCGCCGCCGAAGCGCTGCTCGCCGCGCACCTCGACCCGCTGTACGAGTTCGTCCACTACCGCCTCGGGCGGCCGGGATCGGACGCGAGCCACGTCGAGGACGTCGTGCAGGACACGTTCCTCGTCGCGCTGCAGCGGATCTCCGCGTTCGACGGCCGCTCCTCCTTGTACACGTGGTTGTGCGGCATCGCGAAGAACCGCATCCGGATGGCGCGCCGGACGCAGAAGCCTCGCTCGCTCGACGAGGCGCTCGAGGGCGCCGACGCGGAGATCGACGCGATCCTCGCCGAGGTCGAGCGCGAACCGCTTCCCGACGCCGTGCTCGAGCGCCGCGAGACGCAGGACCTCGTCGGGGCGACGCTCTCGTCGCTGCCGCCGGACTACCGCCGCGCGCTGATCGAGAAGTACGTCCAAGGACTCTCCGTCGCCGAGATGGCGAGCCGCGCCGGCAAGGGCGGCAAGGCGACCGAGTCGACGTTGACGCGCGCGCGCGTCGCGTTCGCGCGCGTGTTCGAGCTGCTCGCCAAGCGGCGCGGAGGTTTCGAGTGATCCCCGAGCCCTCCGAGCCTGCGGTCCTCGAGCACAACCTCGTCCGCTTGTTCGCGCGGTCGTACGTCCCGGTGCGCCCGAGCCCGGCGTTCCGCGCACGGCTCGCGGAGCGGCTCGCGCGCGAGCTCGTCGCGCCGGCCGCGAGTCGGCGCAGCGGCGGCTGGCGCGTCGCGGCCGCCGTGCTCGCCCTCGCCGGAACGCTGCTCGCGGTGTGGCTCGCGACCCGCACAGACGCGCGCCTCGCGACGCGCGAGGCGTGGCTCGCCCGCGGGGAGACGGCTCTGCGCGAAGGTACGAGCGAGTCGTGGAGGTCCTTGAGCGAGCTCGAGCGCTCGCGCGGCGTCGAGCTCGCGGCCGGACGCCTCGAGGTCGCGACCGCCGCGGCATCGGGCGTGCGCGTGTGGGTCGGCGCCGCGGGGCGAGCCGACCTGCATCCGAGCACCGCGCTCGCGATCGATGCCGCGGAAGCGGACGCGCACGCGATCACCCTCGAATCGGGCGCGGTCGCGCTCGAGCGCTACGCGCCCGCCGGGCGGTTCGACGTCGCGACGCCCGAGGGACGCCTCGTGCTCGAGCGCGGCGCGCTCGCCGTGGAGGTGCTCCCCGCGAGCGAAGCGCCCGCCGGACTTCCGCAGACGTCCACCGTGCGCGCGCGCCTCGCCTCGGGCGTCGCGTGGCTCGACACGCAGCCCGGCCGGACGCTGCTCGGCCTCGCGAGCGACGTGTACCTGCAGCGCGGCCGCATCGCCGTCGCGGCGTCGCTCGACGGGTCGACGCTCGCGAGCGGCGATCGGAGCCGCGTCGCGGTCTCCCCCGGCGCCGTCCCGAGCACCGCTGGATCGGCCGTCGACGCGCCGGCGACCGGAGCGCTCCGCGGACGCGTGGTCGCGCCGCCCGGGAGCGCGCAGCCCGAGCGCTTCGTCGTCACGTTGCTGCGCGAGGTGCGACTGCCGGACGTCTCGCAGCCCGAGCGCCACGCCTTCGACGCCGAGGACGGCCGATTCGAGATCTCGCCGGTGGATCCGGGCACGTACCGCGTGTTCGTCGAGGCGCGCGGCTTCGCCGTCTGGCACGTCCCGTCGCCGCTCGCGTTCGAAGCCGGCTCGACGCGCGACGTCGAAGTCGTGCTCGACCGCGGCGCGGTGGTGCGCGGGCGCGTCGTCGACGCGGACACGCGCGCGCCGATCGAGGGCGCCGTGGTCCTGAGCGAGACCGACGCTCCGTCGCAGATCGTCCCGTTCGACACCGACGTCGAATGGATGCGCGATTGGCTCGCGCTGGCGCGCAGCGGCCCCGACGGGCGCTTCGAGTTCCCGGCGCTCAGCCGCGGCGCCCACGTCCTGCGCGCGACGCGCGTCGGGTTCGGCGCCGGCTGGTCGCAGCGGCTGGACCTGCGCGACGGATCCGAGGCGCCCGCGCCGGTCGACGTCGAGATCGCGCTCGCTCCCGGCGGCACCGTGTTCGGCCGCGTGGCGCACGACGATGGACGACCGAGAGCCGGCGCGATCGTGATCGCGAGCCACATGGCGACCGACGTCAGCCACAGCTGCCTGAGCTACGCCAACGCGATCACGGACGCGGACGGCGCATTCTCGATCGTCGACCTCGCGCCGGGCATGTACGTCGTGCTGCACGCTCCGGCGCCGGAGGAGTCCGAGGCGATCGACCCGCTCGTGATCCAAGTGCGCGTCGAGCGCGGGCGCGCGACCGAGGTCCACCTGCCCGGCCGCGAGCGCGGCACGCGCCTCACCGGTCGCGTGGTCCGCGCCGACGGGACGCCGCTCGCGGACGCCGACATCCTGGTCCAGGCGACGACCGCGCACGGCCCGAACGATTGGCGCGCAGAGCGCACGCGCGCGAACGGCGAGTTCTCGTTCGCGGGCCTGGAGCCGGCGACCTACCAGGTGTTCGTCGGACGCGGGCTGGGACAGAACTTCACGTGGCAGTCCGACGTCGACGTGCCCGATGCGCCGAATCACGAGACCCTGATCCGTCTCGACGCCGGGGTGATCGCCGGCCGCGTGCGCGACGCGTCGACGAGCGCCGGCCTCGCGCGGAGCGTCTTGATCCTCGAGGTCGAGCGCGCGCGCGAGTGGAAGTTCTGCGGCCGCGGATTCTCCGCTGCCGACGGACGCTTCGAGTTCCCCCACCTGCGCGCCGGGAACTACCGCGTGAGCGCGTACGCGACGCGCGGCAGATTCGGTCCCGAGCGCACGGCGGACCTGTGGGTCGCCGAGGGCGGCGAGACGCGCGACGTCGACATCGCGCTCGCGCCCGGCGCCGCGCTGAAGGTCCGCGTCCGCGATGCCTCCGGCAAGCCGCTGGAGAACGTGCCGATCGAGTTCGTCGACGCGAGCGGCGAGCTCGTCCAGCACACGCAGGACGACGTGACCGACGCGCACGGCGAGCTCGAGGTGCCCGGCATCCGACCCGGCCGATGGACCGTGCGCGCGAGCGCGCGCGGACACGAGACCGCTTCGGTCCACGTCGAGCTCGGCGCCGGTGACGAGCGCGCGCTCGACGTCGAGCTCCAATCGCTGTCCCAACCCAAGTGAACCCATGAAACCGATCGCACTGATCCTCGTGTCCACCACCCTCGCCGCAGCCACCAGCGTCGCGGTGATCCGTCTCTCGCAATCCGGCGCGAGCTCGAGCCCTGCGCCGGCATCCGCCGATCCCGCGCTCTCCGCGGCGATCGATCGCATCGCCGCGCAGCAATCGAAGCTCGAGCGCGACATCGCCGATCTGAAGAGCGCGGCGCCGCTCTCCGAGCCCGCGAGCGCGCGGATCCCGCTCGGCGAGATCGAAGCCGCGGTCGCGCGCGCGCTCGACGCGCGCGCACAACCCGTTGGTGCCGTGGAGGCGGCGGCGCCCGCGTCCGCGAGCGCGCCCTCGAAGAAAGCCGGACCGCAGGCGTCCTACGACCGATTGGAAGGCCTCAGCTGGGACGCCGCGCAAGCCGTGTGGAGGGAGATCGCGGAGTCCGGGGATCTCGACGCCGTCGTCGCGATGTTCGAGGCCAACGCCAAGGCGAACCCGAACGACGCGGAGGCGCAGGTCGAGCTCGGACACGCGTACCTCCAGAAGCTGTTCCACGCGGGAGCCGCGGGCCCCGAGTCCGGCGTGTGGGCGATGAAGGCCGACTCCGCCTTCGACGCCGCGCTCAAGATCGACGACCGCAATTGGTCGGCGCGCTTCAGCAAGGCGATGAGCCTCTCGCACTGGCCGCCGGTCTTCGGCAAGCAGACCGAGGCGATCAAGCACTTCGAGATCCTCGTCCAGCAGCAGCAGGGCATCGCGCAGCGCGACGAGTTCGCCGAGACGCACTTCCTGCTCGGCAACCTCTACCAGCAGATCGGCGACAAGGACCGAGCGCTCGCGGCCTGGCAAGCGGGGTTGAGCCTCTTCCCCCAGAACGAGCAGCTCGCGCAGCAGATCGCGAACCTGACGCCTCACTAGCGTCGCGTTATGGTGACGGGCACGATGAGCGACGTGCCCGATCGCCGCGCGACCGCGCGCACCTTGTTGATCCTCGCCATCGCCGTCCACGGGGCGGCGCTGGCCGTGGCGCTCACGGGCAACGAGCACGGCGCGGCGTGGTTCTACGACCTCGCCTGGTGGCCGTACATCGTCGGCGCCGACGCGGTCGTGTACTTGAATAGCGGTCGCTCGCTCCTCCTGTCGCGGCCGCGGGCCTTCCTGTTGATCTCGATCTGGTCGGCGGCCTTCTGGCTCGCGTTCGAGGTCGTCAACTGGCGCCTGAACAACTGGTACTACGTCGGCATCCCGCCGGACTGGCTGGCGCGCGGGCCGGGCGTGTTCCTCTCGTTCGCGACCGTGCTGCCCGGCATCTTCGTGACGTACGAGCTCCTGGCGTGCTTCCGGGTCGCCGAGCGCGCGCGCTCGCGATCGTTCGCGCTGCGGCCCGGGCTCCTGCGCGCGCTCACGCTCCTGGGCTTCGTCTTCCTGGCGCTGCCGCTCGTCTTCCCGCGACACGCCTACCCGCTGATCTGGGGATCGCTCGTGCTGCTCGCGGAGCCCGCGCTCGCGGCCCGCGGCGAGCGGTCGATGCTCACGCTGCTCTCGCGCGGCGAGCCGGCGACGATCTTGCGCCTCCTCCTCGCCGGCGCCGTCTGCGGGTTCCTGTGGGAGACCTGGAATCACCTGGCGCTCGCGCGCTGGATCTACACCGTCCCGTTCTTCGAGGAGTCGAAGCTCTTCGAGATGCCCTACCTCGGCTTCGTGGGCTTCCCTCCGTTCGCGCTCGAGTGCTTCACGTTCGCGCGCCTCTTGGTGGCGTTGCGATTGGTGCCCGAATGGGAGCTCGCTCTTCCGCCGCAGCCGCGGACGTCGCCCGCGCGCGAGCGCATGGGCGCCGTTTCGGCGCTCGTGCTGTCGGTTCCCGCGATCGTCGGCGTCAACGTCTGGACGCTGCGCGCGACCGCGCCGCGCGTCGCCGAGATCCCCGACGTGCCCGACGACGTCGTGTCGCGGCTCGAAGCGGCGGGCTTGCGACCCTGCTCGCGGTTCGTCGAGTCCGCTCGCGACGGCACGCTCGCTCCGCTCGTCGACGGCATCGAGCCCGCCCGAGTCGAGCGTTGGCTCCGCGCGGCCGAGCTGATGCAGGTCAAGGGGCTGGGCGCGCGCGGCCTCTCGTGGCTGACGATCGCCGGCATCGACGACGTCGCCGCGCTCGCGCGCGCGGATCCGATCGAGCTCGCGCGCGGGATCGAGGGCGGCCCGCGCGGGATCGAGCCGCCGCCGACGCTCGCCGAGCTGCGCGTGTGGGTCGCGGGCGCGCGCGCCGCGGGCAGTTGACGGCGACGGCGCGCTGTGCTCGCCTGCCGCGATGACGCGAGCGCTCCTGCGCGTGGCTCACGGACCGCTCGCGGTCGAGGCGCTGCTGGTCGCGGACCTGCTCGAGCACGCCCGCGCGCGCTGCGGCGATCCGCGCGCGCTCGCGCGCACGCTGACGATCGTCGTTCCGTCGGAGAGCTTGCGGCTCCACCTCGCGGCGCGACTCGTCGCCGCGAGCGGACGCGCACTGGCCGGCGTCCGCGTCACGACCCTGCACGGGCTGGCGGCGCGCGTGCTCGAGCTCGCGGGCGAGCCGCCTCCGCGCGGCGCGCCGTGGTTCGCGATCCTCGCGCGACGTCTCGCGCGGCGGGAGAGCGCGCTCGCGCGTGAGCTCGAGCGCTTCGAGCGCGGATTCGACGCGACCGTCGCCAGCGTGTCGGACTTCTTCGACGCCGGATTCGAGCTCGTCCACGCCGAGCCTTTGCTCGAGATCCTCGGCGATCCGTCCGTCGCGCGACGAGCCGATCCGGCGACGGTCGAGCGCGCGCGCGCCCTCGTCCGCGTCGCCCGCGCCCTGTCGCGCGAGCTCGACGCGATCGGCGCCGCGCACCGCTCGGACGAGCTGGCGCGAGCGACGCGCGCGCTCGAGCGCGACCCGAGCCTCTCGTCGGGGAACGAGGTGTGGATCCGCGGTTTCGCCGACGTCACGGGCCGGGCCGGCGACCTCATCGAGTGCCTCGCGCGGCTCGAGAGCTCGCGCGTGTACGCCGACACGGCGACGATCCCGGCCGGCGCGGCGAGCGGGAGCGCCTCGTTCGGCCAGCGCTTTCGCGAGCGGCTCGCGATCGAGGCCGCGGTCGAGTCGCCCGCTCCGCCGGTCGCGGCGCTCTTCAAGGCGCCCGGTCCCGAGGCCGAGGTGCGCGCGGTCGCGGAGCGGATCCGCGGGCTGCTCGATCGCGGCGTCGCGCCCGAGTCGATCGGCGTCGTCGCGCGCGACCTCGAGCCGCTGCGCCTCGCGATCCGCCGCTCGTTCACGCGGCTCGCGATCCCGTTCTCCGGCGTCGCGGCGCGCGGCTCTCCCGGACCCGTCGAACGCCGCGTCGAAGCGCTGTTCGAAGTGCTGCGCGATCCCGAGCGCGCATCGGTCGAACGCTGGCTGGAAGCGCGATCCCTCGCGCGAGCCGACGGGGATCTGCTCCTCGCGCTGCGCTCGCTCGGCGTCGGGCGACTGCGGGCGCTGGCCGAGCTCGAGCTCGCGCGCGCGCCCTTTCGCGGCGAGTGGTTGCCGCTGCCCGTGCGGCGCGGCTCGTGGTCGGAAGACGCCGACGTCGACGAGGACTCGGCGCTGCGTCTGGCTCGGCGCCGCCTCCACCGCGGCGCGATCGAGCGCGCCCGAGCCGCGGCGCGCACGACGCTCGCGGCGCTCGAGGCGTGGTCCTCGAAGCGCCCGTTCGAGTCTCACCGCGAGCGTTTCGAAGCGATCCTGTCGGAAGCGTTCGGCTGGACGGCGGAGACACCCGGCGCGGAGGAGCTCCAGGGCGCGGAGGTCGAGCTCGCGCGCGAGATGGGCGGGCTCGGCGCGCTGGAGCGCGTCGAGTTCCTCGAGCTCGTGCTCGAAGCGTGGCGGGAGCGTTCCGCGCCGCGGATCGGCGGAGCGGGCGGCGGCGTGCAGGTGCTCTCGGTCGTCGAAGGGCGCGCGCGCACGTTCGGCCACCTGTTCCTCGTGTCGTTGAACCGCGGCGCGTTCCCCCGCCGCGTCCGCGAGGATCCGCTGCTGCCCGACGCGCTGCGCGGCGCGCTCACCGCGCTGCTTCCGGATCTGCCGCTGAAAGCGCTCGGCCACGAGGAGGAGCGCGCGCTCTTCGAGGAGCTCGTCCGATCCAGCGCGAACGTGACGCTCTCCTGGCAGACGATCGACGAGGACGGAGGCGTGCGCCAGCCGTCGACATTCCTCGACGCGTTCGTCGCGCGCGCGCCGGACGACGTCGAAACCGTTCCGGCGGTGTACGACCCGGCACGTCCGCGCACGCGGGCGACGCGTCCGGCGCACGAAGCGCTCGTGATCGCCGCGCTCGCCGGGCAGCACGAACGTTACGAGCGACTGCTGCCGGTCGCGTTCCAAGAGGTGTCTCCGCACGCGGAGTCGGCGGAGCTCGCGCGTGCCACGCTGGCGATCCTGCGCGAGCTCGACACCCCCGCGCACGTCCGGCCGGGGCTCACGCCGTACCTCGGCCTCGTCGGAGCGGTGCGTGGAGAGCGGGATCCGCGCCGGCGCGAACTCTTCGTGACGACGCTCGAGGGACTCGCGGACTGCGGCTGGCGCACGTTCCTGCGCACGCTGCTCCAGCTCGAGCCGCCGCCCGATCCCCTCGATGCTCTGCCCGCGATCGATCCGCGGATCGTCGGCGAGTTCGTGCATCGCGTGCTCCACGCGATCGCGAGCCCGTCCACGGACGCGCTCCCGGCCACGCTCGCCGAAGCCGCCGAGCGCGCCCCGCGGCGGATCGCATGGCCCGACGCGCGGGCGCTCGAGCCGCTGCTCCTCTCCACCGCGGAAGCACTGTTGCTCGAGGAAGGGTTGACGCTCCGCGGCTTCGCGCACGTGCTCGCGGACGAGGCGCGACCGCTCCTCGCGGCGGCGCGCGCGATCGACGAGAGCGATCCGCCGATCGGCGCCTGCGGCTCGGAGGTGGAAGGCGAGCTGCGCTTCGCGGGGACGGACAGGATCCTGCGCTTCCGCGCCGATCGCGTCGATCGATCGGTGAACGGGCTGCGCCTCGTCGACTTCAAGACCGGCAAGCCGATCTCGGAGAACAAGCGCGAGAAGACGCGCGACGCGAAGCTCACGGCGCAGATCGCGAGCGGCTCGAAGCTGCAGGCCGCGGCATACGCGTTCGCAGCGGGCGCCGGCGCCGAGGGTCGATATGCGTTCCTCTCGCCGAGGCTCGCCGGCGTCGCGCGCGTCGTGTCGGTGTCGGCGGGCGATCGCGCTCGCCGCGAGACCTTCGAGCGCACGGTGTCGACGCTGATCGACGCCCTCGATGCCGGCGCGTTCGTTCCGCGTCTCTTGAACGCGAAGCTGGACCAGGAGCACCGTCACTGCGCGCACTGCGAGCTCGCCGAGGCGTGCGTGCGCGGCGATTCCGGGTTCCGCGCCCGCATCGCCGATTGGGCGCGCGCGAGTCCGCCGGACGCCGGATCGGAGCCGGCGCACCGCGTCTGGCATCTGGGCGCGGCGGCGCCGGCGGCGACGGAGGACGAGGAGTCGTGAGCTTTGCCGACCGAGACCGCGAGCTGCGGACCGGCGACGAAGCCGCGCGCGCGCTCGCGCGCCGCTCGTTCGATCGGCCGATGCTCCTCGAAGCGGGAGCGGGCACCGGGAAGACGACGACGCTGATCGCGCGCCTCGTCGCGTGGATGCTGGGACCGGGTTGGGAGCGCGCGACGGTCGAGCTCGCGTCGCAGGACGTCGATCGAATCGCGCGGACCGTGCTCGACGGCGTCGTCGCGATCACGTTCACCGAAGCCGCCGCCGCCGACATGGAGAAGAAGCTCGGAGCCGCGTTCGCCTCGCTCGCGCGCGGCGCGCGCCCGCTGGGCGTGTTCCCGGACGACCTGCCGCCGGACGCGAACGTCTCCGCGGACCGCGCCGCCGCGCTCGCTCGCGGGCTCGATCGACCGGTCGTGCACACGATCCACGCGTTCTGCCGCGGGCTCCTCGCCGAGCACCCGTTCGAGGCCGGCCTCTCGCCGAGCTTCGAGGTCGACGCCGACGGATCGGCGGTCGATCGCATCGCCCGCGAAGTGCTCGAGGCGGAGCTCGGCGAGCGGCTCGCGGGGAAGCCCGACGCCTCGATCGCACGGCTCTTGACCGGGGACGCCGGTCCGGAGCGCCTCCGCGAGGCGCTCACGCGGCTCGTCGCCAGCGGCCGCCGCGCGAGCGATCTCGAGTTCGATCCGTACACGCCCGAGCGGGCGACGCGGCTCGTCGCGTCGCTCTCACGCGAGATCACGTCGTTCCTCCACGGCCCGGCGGCGAGCTTGCGAGCCGCCGGTGCGCGCGCGCCGGTCACGCGCGCGACGCTCGACGAGCTGGCCGCCGTGCACGAGCTCCTGCCGCAGGGATCGTCCGTCTCGATCGACGTGCTCGACGCCGCGGCCGAGAGGTTGCGCGAGCAGTGGTCCCCCGGGTCACGGAAGCGGCTCGGGCAGTGGGCGAAGGCCGAATTCAACACGGCGGAGTCGAAATGCGTCGGCGAGCACGCGACCGCCGTCGCCGCCGGCGCGGCCGCGCTCGCGCGAGCGCTCGACGCGTTCCGGCGCATGCGCCCGCTGCAGAACGACAGCGCGCGCACGACGCTCGCGCGGCTGCTCGAGCGCGTCCGGAGCGAGCTCCTTTCCCGCGGAGTCGAGACGTACGCCGACCTCCTGCGCGACGCGCGCGATCTCGTGGAGGAGCATCCGCACGTCGTCGCCCGGCTGCGATCGCGCATGCGACAGCTCGTCGTCGACGAGTTCCAGGACACGGACCCCGTGCAGTGCGACATCCTCCGGCGCATCGCGCTCGACGGCGTGCCCGGAACGACGAAGCCGGGACTCTTCCTCGTCGGCGATCCGAAGCAGTCGATCTACGGTTGGCGGAGCGCGGACCTCGAATCGTACGAGGCTTTCGCGAAGGAGCTCGAGGCGGAGCACGCGGGCGTGCGCGCGCGACTCTCGGTCAATCACCGCTCGACGCGGCGCATCCTCGCGGACGTCGAGCGCGTCATGTCGCCGATCCTCGAGGCGCGACCGGGCGTGCAGCCGGAGTTCCAGCCGCTCGTGGCGTCGCGTGACGACGAGGGCGAGCCGCCGCAGCGTCTGGTGCCGTGGGGACTCGACGCCGCGCCGGGCTCGGCGTTCGGCCCGCGCTCGAAGTCTCGCGCGCGCGAGATCGAGGCCGACTGGATCGCCGACGACCTGGCGCGCAACCACGCCCAGGAGTCGCGCTGGCAGGACAGCGCGATCCTGCTGCGCGCGACGGGAGATCTCGAGATCTACCTCGCGGCGCTCCGCGAGCACGGCATCCCCTACGAGGTCGCGGGCGACAAGAGCTACTACCAGCGCCGCGAGATCGTCGAGGCCTCCGTCCTCGTGCGGACGATCGCCGATCCGCGCGATCACGTCGCGCTCGTGGCGCTCTTGCGCTCGAGCCTCGTCGGCGCGCCGGACGCCGCGCTCGTCCCGCTCTGGCGCCACGGCTTCCACGAGCACGCGACCGAGATCGAGAAGCCCGGCGACGCGGGACACGCCGCCGCGCTCCGCGCCGTCGCGGCCGCGCTCCCGGAGGTCCCGCGCGACGTCCCCGGCATCGAGCGGATCACCGGGTTCGGCGCGAGCCTGGTCGACGCCGTGAACGCGATCGCGCACCTGCGCGCGAGCCTCT
>CAZQHA010000064.1:0-13359 GCA_964592795.1 uncultured Planctomycetaceae bacterium
TCCCTCGATGTCCGCGACGAGGCCACCGTCGAAGTCCTTGCGATCGAGGACGCGCACCTTGTCCGTTCCCTTCCCGAGCAGGCAGGTGATGTAAGCCTGATTGAAGAAGTGCCGGACGTTCTTCGCGAAGAACAGCACGCCTGCGTTGCGGAATCGGAGCGTGTCGTCCACAGCCCACTCGGCAGCTTCGATATTGACGAGGACGTCTTCGGTGCGCGGTCGCCCGGTGATGCCGGAGAGATTCAGCCACGCGCGGTACTTCTCTCGGTCGAAGTCTCGTGGGTAACGGAATCCCGAGCAAAACGACACATCGAAACGAATGGCATTCTCCGACCGGAAGAACTCGCGGATCTCTTCTCGCGAGAGCTTCTGTGTAACCGAACCCTGGCGCCAGAAGAAGCCGTCGCTGCACTGCACGGGCTTGGCGTCGCTCTCGCGTACATGAACGACGAAGACGTCGTCGACGGCTTCGACGCGAATACTCACGGGCGGGTCGCAGTTGCGTGCGATGTCGTGCACGCGAGCGCGAAGCCCGTTCGAGTCCTTCACGCCGACGACGGTGCCATCGTCGCGGACGCCGACCAGGATCCGACCCCCGAGCGTGTTGGCGAGCGCGACGATTGCGCGCGACAGAGCTCCCGACACGCTTTCCTTGAACTCGAGGCTCGTGCCTTCGCCCTCCTGCAGCAGGATCCGCAGGTCTGCAGGAGTGAGTCGTGGTAGGCGAGTCATCGCTCGGCGAGAGCGAGCGCGGGAGAGTTCCCCGCGCCAGCAACAGTCCTCGCGTCATGGAAGACAGCGCAGGAGGCCGGACGGTTACGCTTGTGCGGGCCGACCTGCTGCTCGGGTCCGACGAGCGGCTCTGGTCCGGACACCCACCCAGCCGCCCGCAGACCCGGCTCAGGCCGCCTTGACCTCGTCGAACAGTCCGACGACGACCTGTCGTTCGCATCCGCTCGAGTCCAGCACTCCCTCGCCCTGGCTGTCGCAGCTAAACTCCCGCCCTCTTTTCTCGACCGCGACTCGCGCCTGCGACGCCTCCCGATCGAGAGCCCAATACTCCACCACTCGAGACCCCACCCATGACCTACGTCGACGGATTCGTGATCCCCTCCCCGAAGAGCAAGACGGCCGCGTACAAGAAGATGGCCACCTGGGGCAAGAAGATGTGGATGAAGCACGGCGCGCTGCAGTACTTCGAGTGCGTGGCCGACGACCTCAAGTCCATGCCGGGTTGCGGCGACTTCCAGAACCTCGCGAACTTGAAGAAGAACGAGACGCTCTGGTTCTCGTTCATCATCTACAAGAACCGCGCGCATCGCGACGCCGTGAACAAGAAGGTCATGGCGGAGATGTCGAAGAAGAAGATGCCGAAGAGCATGCCCTTCGACCTGAAGCGCATGGCGCACGGCGGCTTCAAGACGGTGGTGGAAGGCTGAGCGCGAGCGCGGGCTCGATGCGGGACCCGATTCCGACCGCGCACGGGGGCCGCTCGCTGGCGGGTCCGGCGAGCTGAACGGCGCAGCGGAGCGTGAACTTCCCGCGTTCAGTCGTCACGCTCAGTTCTCTCAACAGCGTTGAGAGTTTCGGCTCCCCGTGCGGTTGCAACGGAAGTCCGGCGTTCTCTCGCCCGGGGGTTGCGATCCTCGATCCGCACGCTCAGCCGCAGTCGTTCGCTCGCAGGACCGGTCGATGTCGGGGGACACGGGCGCGCGGAGAAAGTGCGGTGGGGAATCAGCGGGCCCGGCTCCACTGGCTGCGCCGGGCCACGGCTTACCCTCGCCTCGCTCCTCGCTGCCGGCTTTCTCGCTCGGTCCCCGTCCGCTGCCAAGCTTCCCACCGCGCTACTCGACCGGACAGGCCGCGACTCCCACCAAGTAGCGTCGTTTCGATTGACCCTTCGCCGGCTTGGAGGAGCTTTCCTCCACGTACGCACCGATCGCAAGGCGTCGTCCGGAGAGGTCCAAGCTCTTCGGCTGAACGGCGAGAATCGTCGTGTCCGTGGAACCGGCACGGCCGCAGAGTCGCCAGAGGCGGTTTCGCCGCGCGACGGGCATGACGACCGGAATCATGGCCTTGCCCGCCGGGACGACGATGACGAGCGTGAGTCCCTCACCTTCGCGGTCCTCCGCGCGCACGGGCTCGCACTCCACGATGACCGCCGTTCCCTTCCGCTGTGCGACGGCGTCCGCGGCGGAGCAACGCACGGGTTCGTGCTTCTTCCATCGCGCCGCGGCCTTTCGGTCCAGGGACGCAAGCGCTTGCTTCGCCTCCGCCACCGGCAGGCAGGCGCGCAGCAGCTCGAAGTGAAGGACCGCGGTACGGCCGGCAGTCGGAGAAGATCCTCCCTTGGCGAGCTCTCCCTTCGTGATGACGCCGTCGCCTGCGTCTGACCAGAGGCTCCAGAAGCGGCCGCCGTTGTCGAAGGCTCGAGTGAAGCTGTCGAGCGTGCGGAGGGGTTTGAGGACTTTCATGAAGGGAGCGTACTGGGACGGGAGCTTGTGATTCGCCCTTCGGCTCGGAGAATCGCGCTTCATCCTGAAGGGACACGGTCCTCGGCGCCGTGAACCATGCGTCGCTCTCGAGCGCTTGTGTTCCCGCTCGGTCTGCGGAGAGATGTCGGGCATAAGATCGGCGCTTTCTCACTCTCAGTCCGCGGCAGCGGTACCCACCGGCAGTGTGAGCGAGGCCGAGTTGTGGGGGTCGTGCACGGCTGTGCGGCGGTCGGCCAAGGTCAAGCGTCTGCCAGAGGCTTCGCGGTTGTCGTAGGCCGGACCGCGCCTGGTAATCTGACGAGCGTCCATGAGCGCACGCGTCGAAGTGAAGCCGGAGCTGCTGCGCTGGGCCTGGGAACGCTCTCGTCTCCAGGATGCCGTGCTCCGCGATCGATTCCCGCATCTCGAGGAATGGGCACGCGGGGAGAAGCAACCGACGTTCAAGCAGCTCGAGGCCTTTGCGCGGACAACGCACGTTCCGTTCGGCTACCTCTTTCTGCCGGAGCCTCCACGCGAGTCCCTGCCGATTCCGGACTTTCGGACCGTTGCGAACAGGGCGCCCGAACGCCCTAGCCCGAACCTTCTCGACACGATCTACGCCATGCAGCGGCGGCAGGCATGGCTGCGTGAAGAGCGAATCGAGTCGGAATCGAGCTCGCTGGAGGTCGTGGGTAGTGCCCGACTCACCGACGACCCCGCTGCGATCGGGCAGGAGATGCGACGCAGCATCGGTATCGACGACGGTTGGACAGCCAAAGTGGCGAGCTGGGAGCAGGCCGTCAGCGAGCTACGTCGTCGCATCGAAGAGCTCGGCGTAATGGCCGTGATCAACGGCGTCGTTGGAAACGACACGCACCGAAAGCTGGATGTGAGCGAGTTTCGCGGGTTCGCTCTGATCGATCCCTACGCATCGCTCATCTTCGTCAATGGAGCCGACTCTAAGTCCGCTCAGATGTTCACGCTGGCTCATGAGCTCGCTCACGTCTGGCTGGGCGCCGAAGGTGAAGGCGTCTCGGGCTTCGAAAGCCTTCTTCCGCGCGGCGGACCGGTCGAGAAGTTCTGTAACGAGGCAGCGGCCGAGTTCCTCGTTCCCGCCCGAGAGATGAAGGAGCGTTGGCAAGACGTGAAACGCGATGCCGATGCGTTCGAGCAGATCGCTCGGCATTTCAAGGTCAGCCCGATCGTTGCCGGTCGACGAGCCATGGACCTCCGTCTCGTGAGCCGGGACACGTTCTTCGAGTTCTACGAGGCCTACACGAAACGGGAACGGCAGCGGTCCAAGCCGACGAGCGGAGGAGACTTCTACAACAACCAGAACACGCGCGTCGGCCAGCTCTTCGCCGTCCATGTGTTGCGCGCGGCGTTGGAAGGACGCATGGGCTTCAAGGAAGCCTATGACTTGACGGGATTGCGTGGAGGCGCGTTTCAGGAGTACGCGCGGCGTCTGGGAGTGGAGCTGCCTTGACGACCAAGCCGCGGTTTCTCGTCGACTCGGACGTCTTCATCACGGCGAAGAACGCGTACTACGACTTCGGAATCTGTCCGGGGTTCTGGGAGGGTGTGATCCGGCAGCACGAGAAGGGTCGCGTCTTCAGCGTCGACAGAGTGCGCAACGAGCTTCTCGCGGGTCGGAAGGACGACGATCTCGTGCAATGGGTCACGAATGATCTGCCGCCTTCGTTCTTCCTCGATGCGGAGGGCGGCGACGTGCCGAATCGCTACACGGAGATCATGGTTTGGTCTCAGCGTCATCCCGTGTACTTCGACTACGCCAAGGCCAAGTTCGCGACAGGCGCCGACGGATGGCTGGTCGCCTACGCGAAGGTTCACGGCGCGATCGTCGTCACGAACGAAGAGAAGGCGCCGAATGCCAAGCGGGAGATCAAGCTCCCTGACGTGTGTGAGCAGTTCGGAGTGCGAAGCATGAACACGTTCTCGATGCTGCGGGAACTGTCCGTTCGATTTGGACTTTCGGGAGCGAAGTGACGTCGCCGAAGGATGTGCAGGTTCGACGACCACGGCAGTTCTCTCAACAGCGTTGAGAGTTTTGGCTGGGCCTGGTAGGCCTCGAAGAACTGACGCATGCGCCAGAGATTTTGTGGCGAGAAGCCGCGAGCTCCCGGTTGCTGCCTTTGGATGTGCGCCGCCAGCTCCGCGACGGTGCCTCGACCCCAACCGTCGCTCGCGATGCGGCGGCTGCAGGGTGCGTCGCTATCTGCCGTTCTGGGCCGCCCCAGCTTCGAGACCCGGGGGTGTTGTTTGATCCGAAGCTTCCAATTCCTGCTGTGCTCGGTAGGCGGGGCAGGAACCCCAGTCTGACCCGTGAGTTAGGGCTGCTTCCGTTGCTTGATGGGTGTTTGATCGGCGTGGCCGGTCCTATCCCCGAGTTGTCGAAGAGCGGGGTGCGCGCGGGGACCAGCCAATCCTGGAGTCGGGAGTCGACTCGGTACGAGATGTCGAGCGCGCTCGACACGTACCGCGGAGCCTCGGGCCTATGACGCTAATCTCACGCATCCCCCGATGCCCCCGCTCGCCGCTCGCCTCCTCCCGCTCCTCCTCCTGTCGCTCGCGGAATTCGCTCGCACCGCCCCGGCGCAAACCCCGCCGCGCATCGAGGACCCCGACTACTGCTTCCGCATCGAGAGCCCAGGCCCGGACTGGACGCTGCTCGCGGACGTAGAAGCGCGCGCGGTCTCTCCCGATGCGATCGCGGGCCTGACGTACGAGGGCGAATCGACGTTCATGGTGGTCGTGGAAGCCGCGCCGTCGGTCACGATCGACGGGTTCGCGGCGCTGATCCGCGACCAGATGGCGCTCGAGGACGCGAAGTTCAGCAATCCCGAGTCGCTGACCTACCACGACCTAAAGGCGCGGCGTTGGACGGCGACGGGCATCGCGGGCGGCGTGCGCGTGCGCTTCCGGACGCTCGTGTTCCTGCGCGACGGTTTCGCGTACCAGCTCGTCGGCTTCTGCACGGACACACCAAAGGGCAGCTTGGTCGACTTGAGCGTGCTCGAGAAGCACTTCTTCCTCACGCCCGGCACGGTGCGCGCGCGCAAGGCCGAGGCGTTGGCGAACGCGCGTGGTCCCGGATGGCGAGTGGTAGACGGCGTCTACCAGAACGCGGCGAACGGGCTCGAGATCCGCGCGCCTGACGGTTGGCGCTTCGCGGTCGGCGACGAGCTGATGTCGATGGACGAGGACGCGTGCGTGGGCCTGATCTACACCGATCCGGAGGCGTTCATCGTCTGGATCATCACGCCCACCGGCGGAGTGAGCGAAGCCGAGTACGCGGCGAACGAGATGCTCGACTTCGGTCCCGAGGCGAAGTCCGGAGAGCCGCTCCGGCTGTCGAGCGCGGGGCTCGAGCTCCCGGTGACTCCGAAGCACGTTCCCGGATCGAGTCCGATCGTGTTCCTCCAAGGCATCCGGGTGCGGGATGGTTTGGCCGTTCAAGTGCGCGCTTGGTGCATGGAGGGGTTGGAGGACCGCGCGATTCCGCAGATGGAGCAAGCGCTGAAGGCCGCGCGCTTCCTCGCGCCGGCGGAGCGCAAGGCGCTCGCGGCCGAGCTGGGCGGGAAGCGCGATCCGCAGAACGTGGTCGGCGACGACGAGAGCCTGCGCGGAGGCACGTATCGCAACTTCGCCCAGGGGTTCACGTGGACGAAGCCCGCCGGCTTCTGGCGCGTGGACATGGGTGCGCTAGCGCGCGAGCAGAACGAGGAAGCGACGATCCTCATGCACGGCGGCGAGTGGGGCGTGTCCGCGATCGTGATCGTCGAGACGGACGTCGAGCTCGAAGCGCGCGAGTACCACGACGTGATCGTCGCGAACGTCGATGCGGTCGAGCCGCCGGAGGCGCCGAAGGAGCTGAAGCTTGGGACGACGCCCGCATTGATGAGCGTGGTCCGGTCGAAGCTCGATGCGCTCGAGCGGACGCACTTCTTCGTCAGCGCCGTGCACGAGAAGCGCGCGTATCAGATCTCGGCGTGGTGCTTGTCGGGCAACGTCGCGGCCGCGCGACCGGCGATCGACGCGGCGATTCAGGGCTTGCGGATCACGGGCAAGGCGCCGGAGACGGAGCGGAACGACGAGGGTTTCGTCGACCATCGCGTCGGGTTCCGATTGAAGAAGCCGCCCGGCAAGGGATGGAAGTTTCGTGACGTGACGCGGCCGGAGATGGCGACCGTGGGATCGATGGTGGCGTACTCGTCATCGATGGCGGAGATCCTTGGTGCCGGTATCTGCTCGATCGGGGAGCAGCAGGACAGAACGGTCGTGCGCCGCATGGTGATCGATGCGATTCGCAAGAAGCTTGGCTTGGAGTCGGATGAGCGCTCAGCGGTGGGGACGGAGGCTGTGCTCGGTGGGATTGCGGCGGAGCGGTTCGAGCTGGCGACGGGCGAGCGGACTGTCTTTCTCTACATCATGCAGCGGGATTCGACTGTGTATTACGTCACGGTGTCGACGGATGGGGAGAAGGGGTCGCCGACGGAGGGGGAGTTGGTGGGGTCGTTTGAGTTGGTTGATTGAGGGCGGACTTGCAGCAGTCAGCGCCGGAGCCACGGTGTGAGATTCACGGGGTGGGGCGCCTATGATCCTTCGCAGGAGCGCCACACCCTCGGTCAATAGATCGATCGAGGCCACCGGAGCGGCAATCGAGATCGCTAAGATCTCCCGCCGATGAAACTCGAGGAACTTCAACCGAACGCGGTCGTCCGCGGCGTTCTCCCCGAATCCATCGTGACGGTGACGAGCGTTCAGTGGTTCGGCTCTGCAGCTGTCGAGCTCACCTACAAGGAGCCCTCCGGTCGCGTCGGCAACTTGCTGCTCTACCGGCAGGACGAGACGAAGCTAGCTCTCGCGCAGGAAGGCCGGCCGTGGAGTTTCGACGGCGACGGTGCACTCTTCCGCCTTGTCGCGGAGGCGAATCGCATCCGCCTTGCGCATCTCTTCGATCCGGTGCTCGCCGTCCACACGTCGCTCGTGGATCCGCTCCCGCACCAGATCACAGCGGTCTACGAGGCGATGCTGCCTCGGCAGCCGCTGCGCTTCCTGCTCGCTGACGATCCAGGCGCGGGCAAGACGATTATGGCGGGCCTCCTTATTAAGGAGCTGATCGCGCGCGGCGATCTCCGGCGCTGCCTGATCGTCTGCCCCGGCAGTCTCGTCGAACAATGGCAGGATGAGCTGAGCCGCCGCTTCCATCTGCCTTTCGAGATCCTGACGAACGACAAGCTCGAGGCCGCTCGCACTGGCAATTGGTTCCTCGAGAACCATCTCGCGATCGCACGCCTCGACAAGTTGTCGCGCAACGAGGACGTGCAGCAGAAGCTCAGCGCGCCTGACTGTCGCTACGACCTCATCGTCTGCGATGAGGCGCACAAGCTCTCCGCCACTTTCTTCGGCGGCGAAGTGAAGTACACGAAGCGCTACAGACTTGGTCAGCTCCTCTCGGGACTCACGCGCCACTTTCTGCTGATGACGGCGACCCCGCACAACGGCAAGGAAGAGGACTTCCAACTCTTCATGGCGCTGCTCGACGGCGACCGCTTCGAGGGCAAGTTCCGCGATGGCGCGCATCAGGTCGAGGTCTCCGACCTGATGCGCCGCATGGTCAAGGAGAACCTGCTCAAGTTCGATGGCCGACCGCTCTTCCCGGAGCGCATGGCCTACACGGTTCCGTACAAGTTGTCGGACGCCGAAGCGCAGCTCTACAAGGAAGTCACCGACTACGTTCGCCAGGAGTTCAACCGCGCCGAGGCGCTGGAGAACGACAAGCGCGCCGGCACGGTCGGCTTCGCACTCACTATCCTGCAGCGACGCTTGGCCTCCTCTCCGGAAGCGATCTACCAATCACTTCGCCGTCGGCGCGAGCGGCTCGAGAAACGGTGGCGCGAGCTAGAGCTCTTGCAGCGCGGCGCCGCAGTTGCTTCGCCCGTGCCGATTGGCGCCGTGCTCGACGCCGACGATGTCGAGGATCTCGAAGACGCTCCCGAGAATGAGGTCGAAGTTGCGGAAGCAGAGATTCTCGATCAAGCCACGGCGGCTGCGACGATCGCGGAGTTGAAGATCGAGATCGCGACGCTCGCCCGCCTCGAAGCGCTCGCAGCGGAAGTGCGGCGCAGCGGAAAGGACACCAAGTGGCGCGAGCTCGCGCACCTGTTGAGTGAAATCTTCACGCCGACAGCGCGGGCTGACTGGATCGACGATCTTCCGGTGCTTGATAGCGCGGCACCGCTTCCCAGGCCCGTCTCTTCGCCGCGACAGAAACTCGTCCTCTTCACCGAGCATCGCGACACGCTCAACTACCTCGAGCGCCAAATCGGATCGCTGCTCGGTCGGCCGCACGCGGTCGTATTAATCCACGGCGGTATGGGCCGCGAGGAGCGGCGCAAGGCGCAGACGAGCTTCCTGCACGACCCCGAGGTTCAGGTGCTACTCGCCACCGACGCCGCCGGCGAAGGCATCAACCTGCAGCGCGCGCACTTGATGGTGAACTACGACCTGCCGTGGAACCCGAATCGACTGGAGCAGCGCTTCGGCCGCATCCATCGCATCGGTCAGACCGAGGTCTGTCACCTGTGGAACCTCGTGGCCGAGGAAACGCGCGAGGGAGACGTCTATCGCAAGCTGCTCGAGAAACTCGAGGAAGCGCGGCGCGCACTCGGCGGCCAGGTTTTCGACGTGCTCGGCAAGCTCCAGTTCGATGGTCGGCCGTTGCGCGAACTCCTGATCCAAGCCATCCGCTACGGCGATCAGCCCGACGTGCGCGCGCGACTCACTCGAGCGATCGAGCATGGCGTCGACCGACCGCACCTCGAGAGCTTGATCGAAGACCGGGCGCTCGCTCACGACGTGATGGATTCGAGTCGCGTCGCGCGGATACGTGAGGATATGGAGCGTGCGGAGGCGCGGCGGCTGCAGCCCCACTACATCGAGTCGTTCTTCCTCGAAGCGTTCAAACGTCTGGGCGGCACCGTGCGCCAGCGCGAGCCGCGCCGTTATGAGATCACTCACGTTCCGGCACCGGTGCGCAATCGCGATCGCCAGATCGGAACTGGCGATGCGGTGCTCGAACGCTACGAACGCATCACGTTCGAGAAGGAGCTGATCGCACCGGCAGGGCAGCCGCTCGCTGCCTTTGTCTGCCCGGGGAACCCGTTGCTGGATGCGGCACTCGACCTCACGCTCGAGCGTCACCGCGATCTCCTGAAACGCGGCACGGTGCTCGTGGACGAGCGCGACCTGGGCACGAGTCCGCGCGTGCTCCTCACTTTGGAACACGCCATCCAGGACGCGACACCTCTACCCTCGGGTGAACGCCGCACGATTTCGCGACGAATGCTCTACGTCGAGATGGACGCCGAGGGATACACGCGCCATCTGCAGTACGCGCCCTATCTTGACTACCGTCCGCTCGCCGAGCGCGAGCCGTCAGTGTCCGATGTGCTCGCCCGCCCTGAGTGTGCGTGGATCACGCGCGCGCTGGAGCAAAAGGCACAGGATCACGCGATCGCGCACGTCATCCCCGAGCACATCGCCGAGGTGCGCGGTCGACGCCTGACGTGGATCGAGAAGACGCGCGCTGCGGTGAAGGACCGGCTGACCAAAGAGATCATGCACTGGGATCACTTCGCCGAGCAGCGCAAGCTCCAGGAACAGGCCGGCAACGCGGGCGCGCGGCTCAACTCGAAGGAAGCTCGACGCCGCGCTGACGATCTGCAAGCGCGGCTCCAGCGACGGCTTGCCGAGCTAGACCGCGAGGCGCAGATCTCGGCGTTGCCTCCGGTCGTGCTCGGCGCACTCGTTGTCGTGCCGCTGGGGCTCATTGCGAAGATGACAGGTCGCGCGGCCACGCATCCTGTCGACACACAGCTGTCGGCCGCCCGCGCGCGCGCCATCGTGATGGAGGTCGAGCGCGCCTTGGGTTTCGAACCCACCGACCGAGAGCTCGAGAAGCTCGGTTACGACATCGAGAGCCGCATCCCCGGTACTGGCAAGCTGAGGTTCATTGAGGTGAAGGGCCGCGTGTCCGGCGCATCGACGATCACCGTCACGAAGAACGAGATCCTCTATTCGCTCAACAAACCGGACGACTTCATCCTTGCCATCGTGGAGTTCATGGACGGCGACTCGCACCGCGCGCACTACCTGCGCCGTCCCTTCCAACGCGAGCCGGACTTCGGGGTCACCAGCGTCAACTACGATTTCGCGGATCTGCTTGCCCGCGGGGAGGTGCCACGATGAAGCTGGCGAAGATTGAGATAACGCACTTTCGTTGTTTCGAATCGCTCGCGCTCAATCTGCACCCTGAGGTGAACGTCATTGTGGGTGCGAACGGTGCTGGAAAGACCAGCATCTTGGACGCGATCGCCATCGCCCTGTACGAGATCGTCGCGGCAAACGGCGGAGGCGCAAGGCGGCAGCGAACTCAGCAGCACGCCGCACTTCTCCCAACGGATATCCTCGTCGAACCCGGTGCCGCTGACGCTCTCGTCGGCCGGAAGCACTTCGTTCAGTTCCGCGCGACAGCAGAGGGTTTCTACGCAGTCGACGGATTCCCGAACACTACGCCGCAGGGCCGTCCCGCGGCACTCGAATGGACCGAGCATATCCAATATCAGCCGCCCGCTTCATTCATCTACGACACCACCAGGTCGGAACGGATCTCCTCAGTTCACCGCTATTTTCAGGCGTTGTGGCGTGAGATTGAGAATAGCTCGGCCGAGGCGCTGATTCCGCTGCCCGTCGTCGCCTACTATCGAGCGCACCGACGTGTTCACGCCAATCGCGATCTTGGAGACGTCTTTGCGCTCGAGTTGTCGCGAGCGCAGGCATTCAGCGGTGCTCTCGACGCAGGTGCTGACTTTCAGGCAGTCTGCCAGTGGTTCTACTTGCGAGAGAATGCGGAGTTGCGTGCGCGCGCGTCCGGTGGCGCCAGTCGCGACCCGGAGTTCGCGGACCTCAGTGCGTTGCGACGTGTGCTGGCGAACACTATCGAGGGTGTGGAGCGCGTTTTCTTCGATGGCAATCCTCCTCGCCTCAAGGTCGCGCGGCGTCCGTCCACTTCCGGTCCGCGAACGCTGGAGCTGTCGCAACTCAGCGACGGCTACCGCAGCCTCATCGCGCTAGTACTCGACTTCGCCCGACGGCTCGCCCAAGCGCATCCCCGTTGGCCCAATCCGCTGGAGGCGCCTGGAATCCTCGTTGTCGACGAGTTGGAACTGCACCTCCATCCGGTTTGGCAGCAGAAGGTCATTCCCAGCCTGAGAGCGGCGTTCCCGAACGCACAACTTATCGTCTCGACCCATAGTCCTTCGCTACTCACGACCGTTGAACGCGGGCACGTGCATCTGCTCGGGGCGAACCACGCCTTCGAGCAGATACCGTCGGACGTCGGCACCTACGGTGCCGAGACATCGCGTGTGCTGACCGAAGTCTTCGGGGCCTACGCGCGGCCTCAGACGATCGACTCGGTGCACAAACTGCAGGAGTACCTCTCACTCATTGAAGAGCGGAAGCACGAATCCGTGCGTGCGATCACGCTGCGGTCAGAGCTTGAGCGAGCCCTCGGCGCGAGCGATCCCGACCTCAAGCGGGCGGACGTGAGAATCAGCCAACTCCGGTCGCTAGGGAAGAGATGAGGACGATCACGCGTAACGCTGCGCCTGCGTGCTTGGCTCGCCAATTGAGAGGTCAAGACTGGGCTGACTTCATGAGCACACCCTGCCACAGTGAAGTGGCGAACAGCTTGCTCGAAGAGCAATACCATCTGTGCTGCTATTGCGAGCTCGATATCGATGCGACGTGTAGTCACATCGAGCACATGGAACCGCGGAGCGTCGCGCCGGGACGAGTCTACGACTACTTGAATCTCGCTTCTTCGTGCAACGGTGGTCGGGTTGAGCATTGCGGTCACTTCAAGGACGACCGCCACAGGAATCCGAATCACGCTTGGGATCCGAAGCTGTTTTGCCCTCCTCACGACCCTCGGACTGTTGGGCGGATTACGTACCTCAATGACGGCACCGTGAAGGCCGCACCCGGAGATCAGTGTGCAGCATACATGCTCGGTTACATCGGCCTTGAGTGCCCACGACTGACCGAGCGGCGCAAGGCGCATGCTCGCGCACTGATCGACACGCTGGGTGCAGTGCCGCCGCCCGACCTGGTCAACTGGGCGATGGAGTACTACGTCCGGCCCAATGCCGGCCGACTCCGGCAATTCCACTCGCTGTCAAGGGCCATTCTGCAGCCATGACGGGCGAGCGAAAGAAGCTGATCGAAGTGGCGCTTCCGCTGCAGGCGATCAACGCAGCGGCGGCGCGGGAGAAGTCGATCCGCCACGGGCATCCGAGCACGCTTCACCTCTGGTGGGCGCGGCGGCCGCTAGCTGCAGCACGGGCTGTGATTTTCGCGCAGATGGTGGACGATCCATCGGCGCACTCGGACCTATTCCCGACCGAGAAGAAGCAGGAGAAGGAACGCCAGCGGCTCTTCCGAATCATCGCGGATCTAGTGTTGTGGGAGAACACGACCAACGAGACGGTGCTCCAAGCGGCGCGCGACGAGATCTGGGCGAGCTGGCGTCGGACCTGCGCCGAAAACGCCGATCATGCGCAAGCGAACGCGCTGTTCGACCGCAAGAAGCTACCCGCCTTCCACGACCCTTTCGCCGGCGGCGGATCGCTGCCGCTGGAGGCGCAGCGGCTGGGTCTCGAAAGTTACGCGAGCGACCTGAACCCGGTGGCGGTGCTGATCAACAAGGCGATGATCGAGATCCCGCCGAAGTTCGCAGGGAAGCCGCCAGTGAACCCCGAGACGCGCAACGAGAAGTCGCTCATCGCTCGTAAGTGGAAGG
>CAZQHA010000065.1:0-13300 GCA_964592795.1 uncultured Planctomycetaceae bacterium
GGGCCTGCTCGAGGCAGTGATCGCGCGATCCGCGGTTGGTGGCAGGGTTTCCGGGGAGCCGTGCCTCCGAGAAACACAGCGAAGCTACGCAGTTCACAACTTTTCCTCGCCAGCTCGTCCCGAGCACGCTTCTACCAGAGGATCTCGACCGCGTTCGTCAAGTTGAGCGTGCCCGCGCTGCAAAATCCCGGGCTCGCATCGCGATACAGCGCCTGGTAGTGGCGCGTTCGTGCGCTGCCCGGCGTCACACCGCTCATCACGGATAGCGGTTGCGTATGACCAAGCACGAGACGCGGATACACGATGTTGCCGCTCGCGGCGTACTGCGAGCCGAAGCGCACGAACGTGCCGCCCGCGCAGCGAATGCCGTCGTGATACGCGACTCCGCCGGCGTCGCTGCCGTTCCCGGCGATCAGGACCGAGAACCCGATGGGCGTCAGCGAAGAACCGTGCAAACGTACGGTGTCGGGGTGCGTCGTGCCCGACGCGAAGAGCTTCGCGCCGCTCGCGTGAAACTTGTTGGCACAACCTGCATCCGACGCACCGCTCGGATTCGGCACGATGTCGGGCGGCGCGCACGGGCACGGCGTCGGCAGCGAGCCGTCGCCGAAGCAGTACGGAGTGCCGGCGTAGCTGCACGGTCGCCACGCGGCGATTTTCTGCGCGAGATCTCCGCCCGAACGCGTGAAACCGCCGGCCGCGTACAGGGAGGGACCCGCTCCCGCCCCATCGTCGTACACCTCGAGCGCGGCGATGGACGTCGGCGTCACGCCCGCTCCGAGCGCGGACCAGCTGGAGCCGTTCCACTTCGCGACTCCGTTCGCCGCGACTCCGTCGATCGAATTGAACACGCCGCCGGCGAAGAGCGCGGGCCCGTGGCCGTCGTCGAACACCGCGAGCGCGAAGATCTGCTGCTGCGCCGTTCCGACGACCGACCAGCTCCCTGCTTGGTATCTCCGGAGGACGTTTCCGTTCGAGCCGAACAGCGCTGGTCCCGCACCGTCGTCGAACACGGCGAGCGCATGCCAGGCTCCGACTCCGGGCGGAGGTCCGACGCTCGACCAGATCGTCCCGTTCCAGCGCGCGAGGCCGGGCACGCTGATGCCGCCGGCCCGTGAAAAGCTCCCCGCGACCCACAACTGCGGACCGCCGCCATCGTCGAACACGGCGAGATCGTCGACGGTCCCCTCCGGGTCGAACGGCCCGCCGGTTCCGTGGTAGACGCCGCTGCCGAGCGTTGCCCAACCGCCGGCGTTCGTCCAGCTCGCGATCGAGTTCGCGGAGAGGCCGTACACGTTCTTGAAAAGGCCTCCCGCGTACAGCGCGCCGCCGTACATCTCGAGCGCGTTCACCGTGCGCGATCCCTCGTCGGAGATCGTCGTGAAGACGCCGAGCAGCCCGGGAGCGGTCCCGATCCGACTGACGAATCCGTCGTAGATCCACCACTCAAACCCGCCCGGCGTCGAGCCGGCGACGTAGAGATCGTTGCCGACCGCCAGCAGGCCGGCGACGTGCGTCGGACCGTTCGGGTGCGACACGAGCGGATCGATCGCGATCCACGCGCTGCCGTTCCATCTCGCGAGCGAGTTCGCGCTCACGCCGTCGATCGTCGCGAAATTACCGCCGGCGACGAGCGCTCGCCCGCTGCCGTCGTCGTACACCTCGAGCGCGGCGAGGCTGCCGAGCGCCGGACCGGGCAGGTCGAGCTGGTTCGTCCACTCGAGACACTGCGCGCGCGGCTCATGCGCGGCGTGCACGATCGCGAAGACCATCGATGCGCTGCGCAGGAATCCGACGGACTGCGTCATGGGGATGCGCTCACCAAGCGATCTCGACCGCGTTCGTCAGGTTTAGCGTGCCCGGCCCGCAAAAAGCGGGGCTCGCGTCGCGGTAGAGCGCTTGATAGTACCGCGTCGCGCCGTTCCCCGGGACGGCGCCGCTCACCGTGGAGAGTGGCAGCGTGAGACCGAGCGCGACGTTCGGATACACGATGGCCCCCCCCGTCGCGTTCTGCGCGCCGAATCGCACGAACGTTCCGCCGGCGCAGCGCACGCCGTCTCCGTACGCCAAGCCGTTCGGCTCGGTTCCGTTGCCCGAGATGAGGAACGAGAACCCGGCGGGAGTCTGCGATGAGCCATGCAATCGGACGCGATCGGGGTTCGTCGTTCCCGACGCGAAGAGCTTCGCGCCACTGGCGTGGAACGAGTTCGCGCAGCCCGAATCGGGCGCACCACTCGGGCTTGGAACGGTGTCGGGCGGTGCGCATGGACACAGTGTCGCAAGCGACCCGTCTCCGAAGCAGTACGGCGTGCCGGCCAGATGGCAGCGCTTCCAGGCGGCGATGTTCTGCACACGATCGGCGCCCGCGCGATTGAACTCTCCTCCTGTGAAGAGCGCCGGGCTGAAACCGAAACGGTCGAAGCCTTGGAGTGCGTACACAGCCGGCGTCGGAGTGAATGGCGGCGGCAGCACTTGGTCGATGCCCCCACCGAGCGCCGACCACGTCGCGCCGTTCCATTTCGCGATCTGTCGCGCGGGGACGCCGTCGATCGAGCTGAACGAGCCTCCGGCGTACAGAGCGTCGCCGTTCCCGTCGTCGAATTCCGTGAGGCAGTGCACCACGCCCGCCGGAGTACCGACGATCGACCAGCTCACACCATCGAAGCGAGCGACGATGTTATTGGCGAGACCGGCGCCCACACCGGCGCCGTAGAGCGCTGGGCCCGATCCGTCATCGAAGACCGTCAGCGCGAACCACATGTACACGCCGGCGACGCTTGCAAGATGGCTCCACGACGCACCGTCCCAGCGCGCGAAGCCCGTACCGCCGAAACGGCCAGCGGCGTAGAGCTTCGCGCCACCGCCGTCGTCGAAGACCGCCAAGCTCGTGACGATCGCGGGAGGATCCGGGAACGGCCCGCGCTGAAGTCCTGGGCCGAGCGGCTCCCAATCGGAGCCGGTGTACCGCGCGATGCTGTTCGCAAGGACGTTCGCGGTCGTGCCGCGCACCGCGCGAAATCGGCCGGCTGCGTACACGGATCCGGCGTAATCCGCGAGCGCTCTGACCTCCGCCCCGTAGTCCCGGTCGAACGTGAAGAACTGCCCGAGAGACTGCTGGACCGCCTCCACACGGCAAACGAAACCGATATTCGACGCCCGGCCCCCGGCGTAGAAATCGTTGCCGGCGGCGAGAAGCGTCAATGCGGTATTGCCCTGGTCGGCGCTGACGGATGGGAGCGGGATCGCGGCCCACGCATTCCCTGTCCAGCGCACGACCAAGCAGTCGTACGTCCCGCTCACGTTCGCGAACTGGCCGGCGGCTGCGAGCGACGGAGTCCCGTCATCGAACACCTCGAGCGCGCGGACGATTCCGTCGAGTGCCGGGCTTCCCGCCGCGACGAATCCCGGGAGATCGGTCTCTTTCGTCCACTCGAGGCACTGCGCCGCGCTCGACGACACGAGCGTCGCGCACGCGAGAATCGTTGCGATGCGCATCTTGGGAGTCCTCGATCCGGCTACCACACGATCGACACCGCGTTCGATAGGTTGAGCGTGCCAGCGCTGCAGAAGCCCGGAGCGTTGTCGCGGTAGAGCGATTGGTAGTACCGCGTCTGTCCACTCCCCGGAGTCACGCCGCTCACGACGTGCAGGGGATGCACGAGACCTGGGAACGCGAGGTTTGGATACACGACTCCCCCACCGGTCGCGAACTGCGCACCAAATCGCACGAAGCTGCCGCCCGCGCAGCGCACACCGTCGTGATAGGCGACACCGCCGGGCTCCGTGCCCGTCCCCGCGAGCAGCACCGTGTAACCACCCGGAGATTGACTCGTGACGCGCAAGCGCACGCTGCCCTGATTCGTCGCGCCGTCGGCGACGAGCTTCGCGCCGCTCGGCCGGAACGAGTTCGCGCAACCTGAGTCCGGCGCCCCGCTCGGAACCGGAACCGTGTCCGGTGGTGCGCAAGGACACGGCGTCGTGAGCGAACCGTCGCCGAAGCAGTACGGTGTGCCGACGGACGTGCACGCGCGCCACGCGGCGATGCCACTCGATGGGAGACCGCCGGCGAGGATGATCGAGCCTCCGACGTACAGCGTCGCGCCAGGACCGACGCCGTCGTCGAACGCCTCGAGGGTGTGCACGAGATGCTTCGCACCGCCACCCACCGGCGACCAGCTCGATCCATCGAAGCGGCCGATGCCGCCCGGGTATGGGCCGAAGTATCCGTTCCAATCGCCAGCGGCGTACAGCGCCGGTCCGGCGCCGTCATCGAACACGGTGAGAGCCAGCGCTGTCTTCAAGAGCGACGTCGGCGGCGTCACCGCGGTCCACGTCGAGCCGTCCCAGCGCGCGATCGGTGTCGGAGCTCCCGACACTTGGAATCGTCCGCCGGCGTAGAGCTTCGGTCCGCTCCCGTCGTCGAACACCGTGAACTCGGAGACGTCGACATAGGTGGCGGTCCCCGCGAGTCCGCCGCCGAGCGCGTGCCACGCGGCTCCGTCCCACTTTGCGACGAGGCCGGCGCTCACTCCTCCGGCGGACCGGAACGTTCCGCCGGCGAAAAGCGCCGGTCCGCTCCCGTCGTCGTGTACCGCCAGCGCGAAGACCTGACCGGAGTACCCGTGAATGTCGTTGCCGACTCCGGCGCCGAGCGTCGACCAGCTCACGCCGTTCCACTTGGCGATCGCGTTCGCGTCGAGTCCGCCCGCGACCGAGAAGCTGCCGGCCGCGTAGAGCGCTCTTCCCGTGCCGTCGTCGAATACGGCCAGCGCGTGGACCGCGCCGGAATCGAACGAGCCGTAGCTCGCTCCCGAGCCGAGCGCCGACCAGCTCGACCCGTTCCAACGCGCGATGTTGCTCGCGGGCACCGACCCTGCCTTGTGGAAGACTCCGCCCGCGTAGAGCGCCGGCCCCGACCCGTCGTCGTAGGCTTGGAACGCTCGCACGCAATCCGTATCCGACATGAACGTGCCGTCCAGACCGCTGCCCAGCGGCGACCAGCTTGTTCCGTCCCATCGCGCCACTTGCTCCGCTGCGACACCTCCGGCGTTGTTGAAGTAGCCGCCTGCGTACAGCGCGGGGCCGGTTCCGAGGTCCACGACCTCGAGCTCGAACACCGTGTCGCTCAGTCCGTTGCCGCCTGCGCTCGGGTCGTGGAATCCGCTCGCCCAATCGAAGCACTGCGCGTGGAGATCGAGCGACGTCACGACGATGGCAATGAGTGAGAGCAGGCCGCGCGCGATCGGTGATGAAAGCGTCATGTCGGGCTTTCTCACCAAGTGAGGGACACCGCGTTCGATAAGTTGAGCGTGCCAGAGCTGCAGAAGCCCGGCTTGTTGTCGCGATACAGCGCCTGGTAGTAGCGCGTCTGCCCCATTCCCGGCGTCACTCCGCTCACGACCGACAACGGATGCGTGAGCCCGAGCGCAGGGTTCGGGTACGCGATCTGGGATGCATAGGCGTACTGCGGCCCGAAGCGCACGAACGCTCCGCCCGCGCAGCGCACGCCGTCGTGATAGGCGACGCCGTCGATCTCGGTGCCGTTGCCCGAGATCAGGATCGTGTACCCGGTCGGAGACTGCATCGATCCGCGCAGACGGACGTGATCGGGGTTCGTCGTGCCCTGCGCCACGAGCTTGGCTCCGCTCGCGTGGAACGAATTCGCGCAGCCCGAGTCCGGCGCGCCGCTGGGACCTGGAATCGTATCCGGCGGTGCGCACGGACACGGCGTCGCGAGCGACCCGTCGCCGAAGCAGTACGGTGTGCCGACGTACTCGCAACGGCGCCACGCGGCGATGTTGCTCGACCACAGTCCGCCGACGTTGGTCAGTCCGCCTCCGACGTACAGCGCCGGCCAGCCCGCGATGCCGTCATCGAACACCGCGAGTGTGTTCGGGAGAGTCTGGGTCTCGCCGACGATGGACCAGCTCGAACCGTTCCAGCGGCCGATGCCTCCGGGGTGGTAGGCCCAGATGCCGTTCCATGAGCCGGCGGCGTACAGCGCCGCTCCGTTGCCGTCGTCGAACACGGTCAGAGCGCGCGCGTTCTCGACGATCGTCGGCACGAACGGAAGCGCCGTCCACGTCGTGCCGTCCCACCGCGCAACCGCCGCGCGGACTCCCGACACGTCGAGCCAGCCGCCGGCGTAGACGCTCGGTCCACTGCCGTCGTCGAACACGGCGAGCGCTTGCACCACGGCGTACGGATTGGTTCCCGCGAGCCCCGTACCGAGTGAGTGCCAGGCGGTTCCGTCCCACTTGGCGACCAGGTCGGCGCTCGCACCTCCGGCAGATCGGAACGTTCCGCCGACGAAGAGCGCCGGTCCGCTCCCGTCGTCATGTGCGGCCAAGCCGAAGACCTGACCTGCGTGCCCTTGAACACTGTTGCCGAGTCCGGCGCCGAGAGGCGACCAGCTCACGCCGTTCCACTTGGCGATCGCGTGGGCGTCGAGTCCGCCCGCGATCGAGAAGCTGCCGCCCGCGTAGAGCGCCGGCCCCGTGCCATCGTCGAATGTGGCGAGCTCGCGGACAGCGCCGGAGCTGATCGAGCCGACTCCCGAGCCGAGCGACTGCCAGCTCGATCCGTTCCATCGCGCGATGTTGGTCATCGCGACCGTGCCCGCCGTATTGAACGCACCGCCGGCAAAAAGCGCCGGACCGGACCCGTCGTCGTGACCAAGGAGCGCGAACACGCCATCCCCCGAAGAGGAGCCGCGCACGCCGAGCCCGGGGCCGAGTGGAGACCAACTCGTTCCGTTCCAACGCGCCACGTGCAACGCAGCGACCGATCCAGCCGTGTGGAAGTACCCACCCGCGTAGAGCGCGGGGCCGGTTCCAACGTCGGCGACCGCGAGGGAGTGCACGTAGCCGTACTTGTCCACACCGTTGCCGCCCGCGACGGGTTCGTGAAAACCGCTCGCCCAATCGAAGCACTGCGCGACGGCTCCGGGTGCGAGCACGACGGTGGCGAGCGCCATGGCGCAAGCGCCCCGCGAGCGGAGGAAATCGCGCACCGAGCGGGATCTGCGATTCATTTCCATATGCACCTCACCAAACGACCGAGACGGCGCTCGTCAGATTGAACGTGCCGGCGTTGCAGAAGCTCGCGGCCGCGTCGCGGTAGAGACCTTGGTAGTAGCGCGTCTGTCCCGAGCCGGGCGTCACGCTGCTCACGATGTGCAGCGGATGCGTGAAGCCGAGCGCGACGTTCGGATACACGATCGTCCCGCCGGTCGCGTTCTGCGCACCGAACCGCACGAACGTGCCTCCCGCGCAGCGTACTCCGTCACCGTACGCGACGCCGTTGTTGTCGCTGCCGTTGCCCGAGACCAATAACGAGAACCCGACGGACGTCTGCGACGAGCTGTGCAGCCGCACGGTGTCGGGATTCGTCGCGCCCGACGCGAAGAGCTTCGCGCCGCTCGCGTGAACCGAGTTCGCGCAGCCTGCGTCCGGCGCGCCGCTCGGACTCGGCACGGTGCTCGGCGGCGCGCACGGACACGGAGTCGCGAGCGAGCCGTCGCCGAAGCAGTACGGCGTGCCGACGAACGTGCACGGCCGCCAGGCGGCGATGTCCTCCGCGACGTCGCCCCCCGCGCGATCGAACGAGCCCGCGGCGAAAAGTGCCGCACCCGAGCCGTCGTCGTAGCTCGCGAGCGCGCGCACCTCCTCGTAGATGTACGTCGGCGGCAGCGTCGTTGTGATGCCGCCGCCGAGCGCCGACCAACTCGCCCCATTCCACTTCGCGACGCGGTTCGCTTTCACTCCGTCGATCGACGTGAATGCGCCGCCGGCATACAGCGCGGTACCCGTGCCGTCGTCGAACGCGGCCAGGCAATGAATCGCGCTCGACGTGGAGCTCACGATCGACCAGCCGGAGCCATCGAAGCGCAGGATCTTGCCGCCGACCGCGCCGACGAGACCGATCCCCGAACCATCGTCGAATACGATGAGGTCCGACCAGCTCGACCCTATGGGGACAGGCGGCGAACCCACGCTCGACCACGATGTCCCGCTCCAGCGCGCGATCCCGGAAACGGGTATTCCGCCCGCTCGACGGAAGTCACCCGCGGCGTACAGCTGCTCACCGTTGCCGTCGTCGAAGACAACGAGCGCGCGCACCCGCGCGGGGAGCTGACCCGGATAGAGCTCGAGTCCTAGCCCGAGCGGAGCCCACCCTGAGCCGGTGTAACGCGCGATCGAGTTCGCGTTCGTCGTCCCGGCTTGCTCGAATCGTCCAGCCGCGTAGATCGAGCCGAACTTCGCAATGGCGCGCACCTCGCTGCCCGTGTCCTCGTCCAACCAAGAGAACATGCCGAGAGCCGCCGGCGACGATCCGAGTCGGCTGACGAATCCGTTCCCAAAGGGAAAGCCCCCCGGCGTTTCGCCGCCAACGTAGAGATCCGCGCCGTCCGCAAAGAGAGCCGCGATGTGAAACACAATGGGCTGTCCCGGGGTCTGTCCCGGCAGGAGCGGATCCATCGCGGACCACGCGCTTCCGTCCCACATCGCGAGACCGATCGTGGGAGTTCCTCCCGCCGCGCTGATCGAGCCGCCCGCGACGAGCTTCGGGCCCGTCCCGTCGTCGAACACTTCGAGGACGAGGACGGGACCGTAGTAAAGACTTGGGGACGCCGTCAGCCCGGGGAGATCGAGCTCGTTCGTCCACTCGAGGCACTGCGCGCACGGCACGCGCGTCAGCGCGCAGAGCGCGAGCAACGTCGCTGCGATCCGGCGGACGGTATGCGGGCACATTCTCATCCTTTCGAAGGGGAGCGCTCTCGACTGCGATCCACTCGTCCACTCTACGCGTGGCGGCTGGATCGCGGTTCAACTGCGTGCGGGGTACCCGATCTTGGGCCCGCCGTTGCGGCGACTCACCAGTCGATCTTGCGCCGTTCGCGGAAGAAGCCGCCGCTGGGGCCGCTCGCGGGCAGCGTCGCCAGCCACACGATCGTGTCCGCGCCTTCGGCGACGGAGAGCGTCGCGTCGTTCCCGCCCATCCGCGTACGCACCCAACCCGGACACGCCGAGTTCACCTTCACGTCGCCGCTCACTTGCGATGCGAGCTTGATCGTGAGCGCGTTCAGCGTCGCTTTCGACACGCTGTACGCAGCCGGACCGTCGAGCCCTTCGCTGACCTGGCCGTAGCCCGACGAGACGTTGACCACGCGCCCGTACTTCGCGCGCAGCATCCCTGGCACGAATGCCTGACACGCGGCGATCGCACCGAAGACGTTGACGTCGAACGTTTGCCGCCAGACTTCGAGCGGCGTGTTCAGGAAATCGCCGGACGGATACACGCCGGCGTTGTTCACGAGCACGTCGATGTGGATGCCGGCGCGCTCGAGACGTTCCGCGCACTCCAATGCGGCGCCGTCGCGCGTCACGTCGAGCTCCTCGGCGTGCGCTCCGGCGAACGCTTTCGCCGCGCGCTCGGCATCGGCGCGCACGCGCGCGGTGAGCACGACGCGCAGGCCGAGCTCGGAAAGCTGACGGCACACTTCGAGTCCGATGCCGCGATTCGCACCCGTCACGAGCGCCGTGCGCGTCCCCTTCGCGGGCATCTACTCGATCTCCACCCACACGGGCGCGTGATCCGAGAGCCCGGCTTTCTTCTCGATCCACGCGTTCTTCACGCGCGGCGCGAGCGCCGGAGTCGCGAGCACGTAGTCGATGCGCCAGCCGATGTCGTTCTCGCGCGCGCGGCCTCGGTTCGACCACCACGAATACAGTCCTCCCTTCCCGGGATGGTGCGCGCGGAAGCAATCGACCCAGCCCTGCGCGAGCAGGCGGTCGAACCACGCGCGCTCCTCGGGCAGGAAGCCCGAGTTCTTCACGTTCTGCTTCGGCCGCGCGATGTCGAGCGCCGTGTGCGCGATGTTGAAGTCGCCGCACAGGAGCAGTGGTCGGCGCTCGTCGATCAGCTCCTGCGTGAACTCGCCGAGGTGGTCGAGGAACTTGAACTTGATCTTCTGCCGTTCGTCCGAGGACGAGCCCGAGGGCACGTACAGGCTCACGACCGACATGTCGTCGAAATCGGCGCGCAGAGCACGGCCCTCGTCCGCGCAGTGATCGAACCCGGTCCCCGCGAGGTAACGCCCCGGCTTCGGACGCGAGTAGAGCGCGACGCCCGAGTAGCCCTTCTTCGACGCACACAGCCAGCGCGAGCTGTAGCCCTTCGGAGCGCGCAGCGACTCGTCGACGTCGTCCTCGTTCGCGCGCACTTCCTGCAAGCAAAGCACGTCGGGCTTCTTGCGCTTGAGCCACTTCGAGAAGCCGCGCCGCTCCGCGGAGCGGATGCCGTTGGCGTTGAGCGTGCAGACCGTGCGGCTCATGGCGAGCGCCCTCGCAAGTAGGCGCGCCGGTCTTCACGCGGCAGCGCGTGGCGAACGACGCGCAGTCCGATGGCTCGATCGACTTGGCCGAAGCTCTGATGCAATGCATCGAGCACGCGCGCTCGATCCCGCGCGCTCACACGCCGTGCAATCCATCCGCCGCTCACGTCGGCGAGCGCGATCTCGGGTAGTCGGCCGAATGCGAGGGGCCGCCGGTCCCGTATCGCGGCGATCTGCTCGGCCACGCACGGCTCGCTCGTCCGCGGCCTACCCACGCGAATCGCGTCGACGGAGAGGTTCGGCAGGACGACTCCGCAGCGGAACGTCCGTTCGAGCGCAAGCCCCACCGCGCGAGCGAGCCAGCTCCGTTCACGAAGGCCACTTGTCCGCCAGCGCTCGTTCAGCGGCTCGAGACCGTCCAGCTCGCGCACGATCAGGAACGAGCGGCGTCCGAACACCGCGCCGGATTCGGCGCCGACCGCGAGCGGCTCGGGCGTGTTCACGCCGTGGCCGCGCAGGTGGCAGAGGAGGTTCCACTCGCGTTCGGCGATCGAGAGGCTGCGCGGGCTCGTGAGGCGCGCGCGCCAGGAACGCCGCAAGCCGGCGTTGGTGAACCGGTGCATGACGACGAAGCCGGTACCCACGCCGCTCGGTCGCCCCGTGAGGCGGCCCTTCGCATCTGGTGTTCCCGGCAGCGGGTAGCGCACCACGTCGACACCTGCGGTCGCAAAGGGCTCCGTGTCGCCCTGGAGACCCAGCGACGCGAGGTCGGGCACGCCGGGAGCGAGTTGGACGCGCATCATCGCTTCCAGCGTATCGCAACGGATGGCCGCGTACGCGGTCGCGCGCGCGTCCCTCGTCATCGATTCCAACGAACTCACCAGACGAGCGAAACGGCGCTGCCCAGATTGAACGTACCGGAGCTGCAGAAGCTCGCCGCGACGTCGCGGTAGAGCGCCTGATAGTAGCGCGTCTGTCCGGAGCCCGGCGTCACTCCGCTGACGACGTGCAAGGGCTGAGTGAGCCCCAACGCGACGCTCGGATACACGACCGAGCCACCGGTCGCGTTCTGCGCTGCGAACCGCACGAACTGCCCGCCCGCGCAGCGCACTCCGTCGCCGTACGCGACGCCGTTCGCTTCGCTGCCGTTGCCCGAGATAAGGATCGTGAACCCGCCTGGAGTCTGCGACGCTCCATGCAGACGGATCGTGTCGGGGCTCGTCGTGCCCGACGCGAACAGCTTCGCGCCGCTCGAATGGATCGAGTTCGCGCAGCCGAAGCCCGGCGAGCCGCTGGGATTCGGCACGGTATCCGGAGGCGCGCACGGACACGGCGTGGGGAGCGAGCCGTCGCCGAAACAGTACGGGGTGCCGGCGTCGACGCAGTGCCGCCACGCCGCGATGTTCTGCACCACGTCGGCGCCCGCGCGGTTGAAGGCACCGCCCACGTACAGCGCGGGACTGCCGGATCCGCGGGCGAAGCCTTCTAGCGCGTAGACCTCGGGCGCCGGATAGCCCACGCTCGCGACACCCGAATCGAGAGCGGACCAACCCGTGCCGTTCCACTTCGCGATGCGCTTCGCTTGGACTCCGTCGAGCGTCGAGAACGCTCCCCCGGCATAGAGAGCGCGACCGGCGCCGTCGTCGAAGACGGCGAGCGAGAGCACTTTCCCGTTCGCGTTTCCGACGATCGACCAGCTCGCACCGTCGTACCGCGCAACGACGGACGTCGTCGCATTGGAGCCTGCGGCGAACAGCGCCGGACCCGTTCCCGCGTCGAACACGGTGAGCGCGGTCCAGCTGCCGATCCCCGCCGGTGGATCGACCCCTTGCCACGACGCGCCGTCCCAGCGCGCGAGGCCCGGCACGCTCACCGAACCGGCGTACAAGAAATACCCACCGGCGTAGAGCTTCGCGCCCGAGCCGTCATCGAACACGGCGAGCGCGTCGACGATCGGCGCATTGCCGAGGAAGGCGCCGTTGTGCACTCCCTGGCCGAGCGTCGTCCAGGACCCGGCGTACCGCCGGATGCACCCCGAGTCGAATCGGCCGGCGGCGTAGAGCGAGCCGCCGTAGTTCGCGAACACGCGCACCTCGCCGGCGAAGGACTTGTCGTCGCTGTAAGTGAAGAAGCCAAGGAACGCCGGCACTGCACCCGCGCGACAGACGAAGCCGCGCGTCCAGCCGTTGTCTTCGGTCTTCAACCCACCCACGAAAAGATCGCTGCCCGTGGCGAGCAACGCGCTCGCCGCCGTTCCCTGGTTCGTGACGGTGACCCCCGCGAGCGGGATCGCGGCCCACGCACTGCCATTCCACTCCGCGACGAGCGACGTCGGCGTGCCGCCGACGTTGGCGAATTCACCGGCCGCGACGAGCTTTCCATCGAATACCTCGAGAGCTCTCACCTGGCCGTCGAGGTGGAGCGGCGGCCCCGACGCGACGAAACCGGGCAGATCGGTCCGGTTCGTCCACTCGAAGCACTGCGCGCTCGCGACAGCGCACGTGGCGATCCACGCGAAGTGCGCGAGCGCAATTCCAGTGATCCGGGTGAAGAGCTGTCTCACGGGGGCCTCCGGCGCGAGGGTTCTGTGATCCTACGATCCGCGGCGTGATCCTGGTTCGGGCAACCGATCGACTCCTGCGCGCCTCGCTTCGGTGCGCTCGCTCACCGTATGCTGCGCGCCCCCAACATGCCGCGTCTCTTCCTGCTCGATGGAACCGCGCTCGCGTACCGCTCCTACTTCGCGCTGCAGCGCTCGGGCCTGACCTCGCCCGACGGCAAGCCGACGGGCGCGACCTACGGGTTCACGATGACCCTGAGGCGGATCCTCGAGGTCGAGAAGCCCGACCGCATCGCGGTCGCCTTCGATCCGCCCGGCGACACGTTTCGCCACAAGAAGTACGGCGAGTACAAGGCCACGCGGCAGAAGATGCCCGAGGACCTCACGTCGCAGCTCGAGTACCT
>CAZQHA010000066.1:0-8360 GCA_964592795.1 uncultured Planctomycetaceae bacterium
GCGGGACGGCAAGGTGATCGCGTTCTACCCGAGCAAGGTCGCTCCGAACGACGCGGAGCTGCGCCAGGCAATCGAGACGGCGCTGGCCGCGAACTCGTGAGCTCGCGCCAGCGCCGTCGGTTCGTTCGCGGGACGTCCGCTAGCTGCGGGCGCGCGTGAACTCGATCTCCATCATCTTGTATTCCTTGCCGCTCTTCGGATCGTCGCCGTACATCTCGAAGACCATCGTGTTGTCGTCCGTCATGCGGTGCACCTCGCGCATCTTCGCCGGTCCCTTGCGGATCGGGCAGTTGTAGGTGAACGTCCACGTCATGGTCTTGCCGTCGGCGGACATCTCGCCCGTGCCGTTCATGATCCCGCTGCTGTGGTTGTCGATCCAAGTCGACACGAACTTCTGCGAGACGTTGTCGAAGCCGTTGAAGCCCATGCCGTGGAACGGGCCCATGCCCGGCATCTCGCCTTCGATCACGTTCTTCGTGTAGCGCCCGTCCATCACGGCCGTGATCGTGGACGTGCACTCGCTCTTCATCGGCGGCTCCATGCCCGGGCCCATCCACATCGTGGTCTTGCCCTTCCACACGCCGGTGTTCTTCATCAGATGCTCGTGCATCTTCCCGGGTGTGCCGGCGGTCATGCAGGCCTGCATGTCCTCCATCGTCCAGCCCGGCGGAAGCGGCATGTCCTGGCCGGCCCCGTGCGCGCCCATGGCCGGCGTGGCCGTCGTCTTCTCGTCTTGGATCGAGCTGTGCGTCGTGTCGTTCGAGGTCGTGCTACAGGCGCTGAGCGCCGCGATCGCGATCGCGGCCAGGTGTGCGTTGAGTTTCATGAGTCTCTCCGGGGAAAGTGGAATCGGGGTGTCGCGGCGCGCGGACGGCGGCCGGCGAACAGGGCAGGTTAACGAGCGAGGGTCGGGCCGACAATTCACGATGACCCGGTAGCCCCGCCGGCGAGCCGCGGCGGGGCGCCCATTCACTTCGATCCGGCGTGGCCGGGAGCGCGCAACGTGTTCAGCCAGCGGAACTGCGCGCTGCAGAGCCACCCCACGGGGATCTGCGTCCCTTCGCGGAAGAGTTGGAGCGCGTGGGACCCGGGCGCGGGGACGTAGTGTTGGAAGAGCGGCGGAAACTGCCCGCTCACGGGAGCGACCATGCGGAGCGGCCGATCGCCCGTGTCCAGCCGCAATCCGAGGTTCGGCAGCTCGACGGTGAGGAACACGTCGAAGAAGCTGTCGCATGTCGAGAGCACTCCGCCCGGAGCGACGACGTCGTCGAGCTTGCCGAGCGACATCCTGTTCGCGCGCTCCTCCACGCGAACGGGCCCCAGTCCGGGCGCGACACCGACGAGGTCGAGCGCGAGCATCTCCGTGATCACGCCCTGGCCCGTCGTGAACGGCGCGGGACCGAATCGGCGTACGCGCAGGCCCGCGGGGCTCGAGATCAAAGGGATCGGTTGACTGCCGATGCAGCCGGGATTCCCGGGATCCAAGACGATCACGAACGTCCCGTCGCCGCCGCCGATGCGCGTGTGCGGGCCGTCGAAGAAGATCTGCGGATCCGTCGAGGGAACGATGTCGACCGTCGCCCCTCCGCTGTATCCGCCGACGCGCCCGCTGCCGTCCCAGATCGTCGACTCTCCGTCGAATGTCGGACCGATCATCGCTTCGTCCGAGAGGTGGAAGCGCGACCAGAACGGATCGATGCACCATCCCAGCGGCATGCCGCACGGGAAGACCGTCGGCGTCGGGAACGGGTCCGTGACGAAGACCTGCGTCTGCCACGGCAGCACGGCTACCGACAGGTCGCGCTCGACCCATTCGCCGGAGAACGAACCGTACGAGCCGTCGAGATCCCAATCGACCGCGACGTTGACCACGCCCGGCTGTGTGGAGAACGCGCCGCGATTCACCTCGTAGATCCAGTAGCCGATGCCCGTCGGCGCGGTGCCGAACGCGCCCGCCGCGATGTCGTGGCACGGACCGCCCGGTGCGACGAACACGCCCGTCGTGCACGCTGCGTTCAAGCACAGGATCGCCGGGCCACCGTCGTAGTCGCACGGCGGAGTGATCCAGTCGCACGCCGGCTGGAATGCGCTGGCCTCGTACGTCGGAGCCGCGGAAAAGAAGTAGTCCTCGTTCGGATCGTCGAGCGGGACGTGGTAGGGAGCCGTGCGTCCGGGCACGGCGTTCAACGTGTCGAAGAGCGTCGGATACAGCGCCGGCGCGACGACGCCGCCGGCCGCGCATGCGGTCGCGCCGTCCGGCGCGTCTCCGTAGTCGGCCTCGTCGGGTGCTTGCGCGAGAGCGGGCCGACCCGCGATCGCGAGCAAGAGGGCCGCGATCAGCGACGCTGCGCGGCGAGAAAAGAGCCAAGCGTTCATGACGACCTCCCGCCGGCCGGAATCGTGGTGCCGGCAACAGGGAAGTGCTCCTTCGAGCGCAACGTGGAACACGCGCCGCGCGGTCGGCATGCCACGGCTCGCAACGCGAGCGTTCGGCGGAGCTTGCTGCGAAAGCGAAAAACGAGCGCGTGCGATCCGACCGACGCCACCCGCGCGGCAAAAACACGGCTGGCGTCGCACGCGCGACGCCAGCCGTTCGAGCTCAAGCGTGCGAGACGCGTCGGCTCAGGGCGCGCCCCACTTGATGATCATGCCGTTCGACCAGTTGCTGCCCGCCAGCGAGTCGGAGAAGCAGAACGAGTTCGGCGTGTTGCGGTGGAGCACTTGGAACCACGTCGTCTGACCGTTCGACGAGGCGGTGCGGATGGACAGCGGCACCGTCTCGGTCGGCGCGGTCGTCGGGTAGTGCCACGCGCCGGCCGGCGAGCCGTTCGCCCCCGCGTTGTGCCCGCCGAAGCGGATCAGGCCGCCGTCGACGCAGCGCGCGCCGTCGTTGAGCGCGGGGAACGCGCCATTCTCGAGGCGCGCGTTGCCCTTGACGCCCAGCGCGAACGGCGCCTGCAGCGGCGACGCGAAGTCGATGTTGCAGTCGAGGCGCACGTTCTCACCGACGAACGGGTTCGCCGAGCCGCTCGTCCTCAGGATCGAGCCGATGTTCGTGCCGAACGACGGGCCGTTGGCGCAGCCCGATTCGTGGTGACCCTGCGGATCGGGGATCGTTCCGACGGTGCAGGGGCAGGTGAACGCGCAGCCGTCGCCGTAGCAGAAGCCGGTGCCGGGGGGCGACGTGAACACCGTGTTGTCCGCCGTGTACAGCTCGAGGTGGAAGCTCGTGAACGAGTTCTGCGCGCCGACCGTCGGGCCGCCGAACCAGTACGAGCCGTTCGGCAATCCCATCGGGTTCGACGTCGGATTGTCGATGCGCACGCAGTCCTGCGTCGACATGCCCGTGCCTTCCTCGTGTCCGACGCCGGGGTGCGTGGAGACGAACGCGAACGTGCCGCGCGATCCATTGTTGCCGCCGTTGAACATCGACGGCGCGAGGTTCGAGCCGTGCTTGTCCCACACCGTGCCGTCGTATCCGGAGTGCGCGATGCCCGGGTGTCCGGCCGTGTCGTAGACGAGCCAGCCGTTCGAGTTCACGACGCCCGACAGCGGTTGATTCGGACCGGACGGCGTCTGGTTCGCCGGGCAACCGGCGAAGAGGAATCCCGACGCGCCGGATCCGACGGGACCGGGGTCGGTCGGGAACGTGAACGACCAGCTGAAGAGGTGCGCGAGCTCCGAGCTGCGCGGCGGCGAGAGGTAGTTGCCGGTGCCGTCCGCCAGCATGTTGAACGGCGTCGACGAGACGTCGATCGCGACGACCCAGCACGAGTAGAAGCTGCCGCCGTTGCCGGGAAGGCCCGTCAGGTTGAACGAGCCCTGCGGCGCTCCGGACGTCGAGCGCTCCTCGGCGCAGCGCAGCCCGTCGACCTCCGTCGTCTGTCGGAACTCGATGTCGATCGACGTGGTCGAGCCGACCGCCTGCGAGCAGAAGCCGATCTGGAATCCGGCGATCGAGTAGGTGTTCGCCGAGCCGCGCGCGGAGCCCGGAGCCGAGCTCGGCCCCCACGGACACTCGTCCACGCTGCCGACGAAGCCCGCGCCCGTCGCCGCCTGCGACTCGCTGAAGATCTTGTCCGGCGAGCTCTGGCTCGGGATGCGACCCTCGTCCGTCCAGTACTCGCCCGGGTACCAAGCGGCGAAGTAGGGCGAGCTGTTCGTGTTGTTGTAGATCGTGCTGAAGGTCGGACCGAGGTCCGCCTGCGAGGCGATCGCGCCGGGTCGCGTCCACGTGCGAGTGGCGTAGTGGTAGATGCCGGCGTACTTGACCGGGCTCTTGAGGCGGAGCCGCTGTCGCAAGTCCTGTTGAGCGAGAGCGGTGGTGGCCAGAGCCAGGACACCGAAGACGAGGATCTGGGGACGACGCATGACGTTCTCCTGAAAGCGTTCCGGAGAATCGTACTCGACCTTCCCTAATCCCGCGCCGGGCTTGCACGGGGTTTCGGGTACCCGAACGAGCCCCTGGGGCCGCTCGAAATGAGCAGCCCTAGGCAATTCTTTCTCGGGCCGGAGCCGTCAGGGTTTGACGACTTCGAGGAGCTCGATGTCGAAGATCAGCGTGGCTTTGGGCGGGATCGTCGGACCGCGGCCCCGCTCGCCGTACGCCAGCGCATAAGGGATGCAAAGCTTGCGCTTGCCGCCGACCTTCATGCTGCCGACCCCCTCGGTCCAACCCTTGATCACCTGGTTCAGCCCGAAGGTGGCGGGCTCGCCGCGGTCGCGGGAGCTGTCGAACTTCGTCCCGTCGAGCAGCCAGCCGGTGTAGTGGACCTTCACCTGCGAGCCCGGTCCGGCCGGCTGCGCGCCGTCGCCGACCTTGATGTCGACGTACTTCAACCCGGACGCCGACGTGGTCCATTCGCCGGGGATGGGCTCGCCAGGGAACGCGAACGCGGGGATCTCGATCTTGCGCACCGAGCCCGTCGACGCGTCGACGATGCAGCGCCAGCCCTTGCCCTCGCCGTACGTCATGACGTGAACGAGCGTCTTGTCGCCGTCGAAGAGGATCTCGGCCGAGCTCGCGCGACCGCCGGAGTCCTTGCACGCGGCGTCCACGGCCTCGGCGAGCGAGAGCCGCGTGTCGGTCAGCTTCTTCTCCATCGCGGCCGGATCCGGAGGAATGTTCGTGTAGTCCTTGTTCTCGGGCGCCGGCGAGACGAGCGCGAACGCCAGCGCGGCGAGCGAAGTCGGAACGAAGAGCGTCGTGGAAATCATCGTTTGGAGTGGTTGGGTGACGAGGATGACGGTGGCCCAGGAGGTTCGTGGCGGCTCCACACGATATCGTTCCACGGCTCGCATGCCGAATTCCGCGTCCCTGCGTGACTTCCATCGCGTCCTCGGGCTGGCGACCCTGTTCGTCTTCCTCGCCTCCGGCGCCTACATGCGCTTCGTCGCGCACCCGAGCGAGCTCGCGGACCGCGACCACCTGATGTACCTCTCGCGGCACATCTACATCCTCGCCGTCGCGCTCGTGCACCTCGTGCTGGGAGCCTACGCACGGCCGCGCACGACGCGTCGGGGCCGGGCGACGCAATGGGTCGCGAGCGCTTCGCTCGGCGTCTCGAGCGTCTTGCTCGTCGCGGCGTTCGTCGTCGAGCCCGTCGCGGGTCGCGAGCGCTCGCTCGTCAGCACGTTCGGGCTCTACACGCTCTTCGCGGGCGCGCTCCTTCACTTCGCGATCGGCGCGCGCAGCGACGCGAGCGCGTGAACGACGCGACTCGCCGGATCTAGGTAACGTCGGCTTCGGCATGTCGTGTGCAGATCGCTCGCGCGATCATGCGAGCCGCACGAACCGTCGTCTTGTGGGTTGCGTGCGCCGCCGCGCTCGCGACCGGCGCCGCGGCGCGTCAGGGAACTTTCTACGACACGGTCCGCGAGCGAGCGCGCGATCTCGCCCAGCGCGATCACGTCCCGCGCGACGCGAGCGACCTTCCCGATTGGCTCGCGAAGCTCGACTACGACGGCTACCGGCGCTTGCGGTTCCGTTCGGACATGGCGCTCTGGAGCGCCGATCGGCTGCCGTTCCGCGTGCACTTCAAGCACCGCGGCTATCTGTTCCGGCACTCGATCCGAGCTTCCGAGCTCGACGGCGCGGTCGTCCGCCCGCTCGTCTTCAGCCCCGCGCAGTTCGAATACACCGACTTCGACGAGGCGCCGGTCAGCGAGTCGCTGGGCTACTCCGGCTTCGCGGTCTGCGCGGTCGCATCGGTGACGGGGCACTGCGACGAGGTCCTCTCGATGCAGGGCGCGACGTACTTCCGAACTCTCGTCCCGGGCCAGACCTACGGAGCCTCGCTGCGCGGGCTCGCCGTCGACACCGCGACCCAGAAGGGAGAGGAGTTCCCGGAGTTCGTCGAGTTCTGGATCGAAACCCCCGCACCGGCGGCGAGCGCGCTGACATTGTTCGCGCTGCTCGACAGCCCGAGCGTCGCAGGCGCGTATCGGCTGGTGCTCACGCCGGGCGCAGAGACGCGTCTCGACGTGACCGCGTCGCTCTTCCCGCGCCGGCCGATCGAGAAGCTCGGCTGCGCGCCGCTGACGAGCATGTTCCTCTTCGACGAGCTCTCCTCGTGCACGAACGACTGGCGCCCGGAGGTGCACGACTCCGACGGCCTCTTGATCGCGAACGCCGACGGAACGTGGACCTGGCGCCGGCTCTCGAACCCCGAGCGCACGCACCGCGTCACGCGCTTCGAAGGCCCCACGCCGGCGGGTTTCGGGCTCGTGCAGCGCGACCGCGAGTTCGCGAGCTACGAAGATCTCGAGAGCCGCTTCGAGCACCGGCCCAGCTACTGGGTCACGCCGCGCTCGGGGTTCGAGATGGGAGCCGTCGAGCTCGTCGAGATCCCCTCGCCCGCCGAGTGGAACGACAACGTGGTCGCGTACTGGGTGCCGAAGATCGCGATCGAAAAGGGCACCGAGCTGCGCTTGGAGTACTCCGTCTCGGCGTTCGCCGACGATCCATCTCGCCCGCCGCTCGCGCGCCTCGAGGACGCGCGCTCCCGCGCCGGCAAGGAAGCGCATCTCTTCGTGCTCGATTTCGCGGGTGGGTCGCTGGGCGAGTCGCTCCCCGCGCCGGCCGTCGACGTCGTGCCGTCGCGCGGATCGATCCGGAGCCTCGTGACGCGGCGCAACCCCGAGGCGGACAGTTGGCGCGTCTCGTTCGAGCTCGTCCACCCCGGCTCGGAATCGCTCGACGTGCGCGTGACGTGGAAACGCGACGGCCAGGCGGTCTCCGAGACCGCCGTGTTGCCGTGGTCGAAGCCGTGAACGCCACCGAGAGCGCAACGCGCGGGCGACCGGCGTCGCTGACGCTCACGCTGCGCCGCGCTTCGTTCGCGGGGCTCGTCCTGGTGACGACCGCGGCGACCGCGTGGCTCATGCTCCAGCTCGTGCGCGCCAACGGCGTGTCGCCGCTCGAAGCGGTCAGCTTCGGGCTCGGCGCGGTCCTGCTCCTACCGATCGTCGTGTCGTTCTGGATGTCGGTGCTCGGTTTCGTCGTGCAGATGCGCGGCCGCGACGATCTCGCGCTCGACGTGCACGCGAGCCTGCCGGCGGAGGTCCTTCGCGTCCGCACCGCGATCGTCGTCCCCGTGTTCAACGAGGACATCGACGAAGTGCTCGCGCGCTTGATCGCGACGCAGCGATCGCTCTTCGAGTCCGGACAAGCGAGCGCCTTCGACATCTTCTTGCTCAGCGACACGATGGATCCGCGCCGCGTGCTCGCCGAGGAGCTGTCGGTGGCGACGGCCCTCGGGCGCTTCCCGCGCGCGGAGCGCGTGCACTACCGCAGCCGCGTGCAGAACGTCGCGAAGAAGGCCGGCAACATCGACGAGTTCTGCCGCGATCACGGCGACGAGTTCCGCTACATGATCGTGTTCGACGCGGACAGCCTGATGTCGGCGGACACGATGCTGCGCCTCGTCCTCCTCATGGAGTCGCGGCCGGACATCGGGATCGTGCAGGTGCCGCCGGTTCCGGTGAACCGGCGGTCGCTCTTCGGCCGCCTGCAGCAGTTCGCCGCGCGCGCGTACGGGCCGACGTGGGCGGCCGGCCTCGCGTACGTGCAGGGCGGCGAAGGGAACTACTACGGGCACAACGCGATCCTGCGCATCTCGGCGTTCATCGAGCATTGCCGGCTGCCCGTGCTCTCCGGCGATCCTCCGCTCGGCGGCCACATCCTGAGCCACGACTTCATCGAGGCGGCGCTGATGCGGCGCGCCGGATACCGCGTGTACCTGGCGCCGGACCTCGGCGGCAGCTTCGAGGAGGTCCCCTCGAGCCTCGTCGACTACGGCGCACGCGACCAGCGCTGGTGCCAAGGGAATCTGCAGCACACGCGTTTGCTCGGGATGCGC
>CAZQHA010000066.1:8370-13278 GCA_964592795.1 uncultured Planctomycetaceae bacterium
CGCGGGCTGCATCCGATCAGCCGCATCCACCTCGCGATGGGCGTGATGGCGTACGTCGCGGCGCCGCTCTGGATGCTGCTGCTCTTCCTCTCGACCGCGGAGGCGATCCGTGCGCGCTTGGCGGGACACGCCTACTTCGCGCCCGAGGGATCGCTGTTCCCGATCTGGAAGGTCTCGATCGAGCGGCAGTCGGCGATGCTCTTCGGCGCCGTCTTCGCGCTCTTGTTCGTGCCGCGCGCGCTGGCGGTGATCGCGCGCCTGGCCGATCGCGAGGAGCGCGCGGGATTCGGCGGAGCGTCGCGCCTCGTCCTGAGCAGCGCCGTCGAGTGCTTCTTCTCGATGCTGCTCGCCCCGATCTTGGCGTTCGATCAAGCGCGGTGCGTGCTCGGGATCGTGCGCGGGAAGAGCGTCGGATGGCCCGCTCAGCAGCGCGGGGACAAGCGCACGCCGTGGACCGTCGCTCTCCGGCGGCACGGCGGCGTGACGCTCGTCGGAGTCCTGTGGGCCTGGCTCCTTTTCGATCTCGCGCCCGAGATCGTGCCGTGGATGGCGCCGGTTCTCGTGGGGATGATCGGAGCGGTGCCGCTCTCCCAGTGGAGCAGTCGCGCCTCCGCCGGTGCGTGGGCGCGACGACGCGGCCTCCTGTGGACTCCGGAGGAGACGTCCCCGCCTCCGGTGCTGGAAGCAGCGCGCGAGGAGCGGACGCGCACCGCGAAGCGCGCGTCACCTGCCGATTCGGAGAACGCGCTCGCGCGCGTCCTGCGCGACCCCGAGGCGCGCGCGGTGCACATCGCCTTCCTGGACTTCCATCAACCGATCGACCCGCTCGAAGCGCACGCGATCGAGGGGCTCGTGCTGAAGTGCCGGCTGCACGGGCCGGGGGCGCTCGACGAGGACGAGCAGCGCGCGGTCCTGCACTCGGCGATCGCGCTCGAGGAGCTCATCGCGAGCTCGCCCACGCGGGACTGACGCGAAGAGTTTCGAGAAATGCCGGCCAGCCGGCTCCCCGAGTCCGAGATCGCGCGGCAGAATGAGCCGCGCTCGCGACGCTCGCCAACTGGGTCGATTGGGTTCGTTGCCTGGGCCGCGGCATCGGCGCAGGAGGAGAGGCATGACCGCGAGAATCCTTCTCGTCGAGGGCGACGAGAGGCTGGGACAAGAGATCGTCGACTGGCTGCGCCGCGCCGACTTCACGGTCGAGTGGATCCGCGACGGCGCGGGCGCGTTGGCCGTGGACCCGGGGGGCTTCGCGCTGCTCGTCCTCGACCTGATGCTCCCGGGAGTCCCGGGCTTCGAAGTGCTCCAGCGCTGGCGCTCCTTGTGCGAGCAGCCCGTCCTCGTCCTCTCCGCGCGGTCCGACGCCGAGCACAAGGTGCGCGCGCTCGACATCGGCGCGGACGACTACCTGACGAAGCCGTTCTGGCCCGACGAGCTGCTCGCGCGCGTGCGCGCGCGCCTGCGGCGCATCGTGCTCTCGCGCGCGGACTGCGTGGTGGTCGGCCCGCTGTGGATCGACGTCGCGTCGCGGCGCGCGATGCTCGACGGTCGGGAGCTGTCGTTGACGCGCGTCGAGTTCGAGCTCCTGTGCGCCCTCGCGCGCCGTCCCAACGCGGCGGTCACGCGCCGGTGGCTGGTCGAGAACGTGCTCGACGCCGAGCGCCAAGGGGACGAGAGGACGCTCGACGTCCACGTGTCGCGCATCCGCAAGAAGCTGGGCGCGCACGCCGTGCTGCTGCGGACCGTGTGGGGCGTCGGCTACCGGCTGCGCTCCGACGCTCACGGTTGACGCGTCGCGCGACCCGCGTCGCCTGGCTCGCGCTCGCTCGTCCACTCCGCGTCACGATGGCGGTGAAGAAACGCAGGCTCGCCGGTCGTCGAACCGGCGAGCCTGCGACCTGCCATCGGTCCGTCTCTGCCTTGGAGTGAACCGAGCCGCGCGAGCACTCCCTTGGGTCGACGGTTGTGAAGCGGTCGACGCGCTCGCGCAACTCGCGCGCGAGTCTAGGCACGGATCAGGAATCCCCGAAGCGACAAAAACGGAAATCCGCGGGTGTTCTTCGCGTCGTCGAACGCGACTGACGCGCGTCTGAAGCACGCTCGCCGTGAAGCGTCGCGGAGCGTGCATGCGCTTCAGACTTGCGTAAGGTGGCGATCGAAGTCGGAGCGCGCTCGCTCGAGCGGCGCGGATGCGGTGCGCACACGCTCGATCGGGAAGTGCTTCGCGGCAGGAATCGAGCGAGCTTCGGGCCGTGTGGCGATCCCCCCAGTGTGTCCGCTCACTGGGGCAAGCTGTCGAGGCCGTGCACGAGGATGGTCGTGAGCGTGGCACTGAATGCGTACACGCACGAATACACGATCACCGAGATCACCAAGAGCAGCAGCCCGCGGAGCCCGCGAGACCAAACGCAGTAGATCGGGTAGCCGACCATGGGAGCGGCGAGGATGAGCATCGGAGCGACGCGGGCCAGCGGCTTGCCGCGCACGCGTCCATCGAGCCAGCACCAGCCGGCGATGAACAAGGAGATCGCGACCCCGATCACGAAGGCGGTCGGCCCGTGGCCGGCTTGCTCCTGGAGCACCCCTTCGCGTACGCCGACGAGGAAGCATGCAATCACCAGGGCGACGGCGCACGCGGCTCGCATGCGGTTGTCGCGTCGGCGGCGAGCGAGATCGAGCTCCGCGGGAACTGCGGGCTGAGGCTGCATCGGGAACTGAAGGATCTACTCCGCAATCGACGAGAGCACCCAATCGTACGTCGGGAGCACGCGTCCGTCGGCGAGCTCGAGGCCGCACTCGTTCGCGGGCGACCCATCGATCCATTGCGTCGGCCGCGTCGATAGCCCGACGATGCCGAGCTCCTCGGCGGGGATCACCTCGGTGCGATCGGAGACGCCGTTCGAATCGCGATCGAACCAGACGGCCAGACCGCACAGCTCGACACCGGAGAGTCGCTGGTCGCGATCGTCGTCGAGCGCGTCGAGTACTCGATATCCGTCGTCGAACAAGAGCCAAGCGCTCGCGGAGCCGAAGAGCTGCCGTCCCGAGGTGATGTTCGATTCTCGCATGGGATCCCAGACGAGCCAGCCGGCATTGGGCGCGAGCCACGGCCACGATTCCGCGTTGCCGTCGCCGTCGAGATCGAACTGCGCAGTTCGCTCCAGTCGAACGAGGTCGTTCGGTCCGCGATGCGGATCGAGCGAGATGACGATCGGAGTGATCCAGGAAGGGCTTGGAAGCGCGTCAAGCTGCTCTTGGATTCGGCGGACTTCGGCGAGTCTCTCCCGTTCCGATTCTCGTACGCCTCTGGCTTCGACGAGTCTCCGGTAACCGTTCGAGGCTTCCGCCGCGATCGCGCGGGTTCCCCACTCCGGGCGTGTCGTTTTCCCGCCAGCCATGTCGAAGCTCAGCTGAAGCGTCCGCCAGTACTCGGCGATCGCGCGCTCGAGCCAATACTGCTGGAGGATTTCGCACACCGCCCGCTGTCTATGTGAGTTTGAGCTTGCGGTCTGAGTGTAGAGAAGAGTCAGCGCGCGCTCGAGTATCGAGGGATGAAGCAAGAATTGACGAGGACGGTCATCCTTCGCCGTCGCATCACCCAGCCGTTCGATCGCGACAAGCGTCTTCTCGCGCTCTTGGACGGTGAGCGGTTCCGCCCGCACGCGCAGCACGGAGTTCGAATCCACTCGATCCGCGAGATGGGCACCCGTCTCGAGCAGCCACGCCAGCGTCAACGCGCGTCGCGCGTTCGTCGCTGGGCGCTCGTCGACGACCTCCGAGGCTCGACGAAGGTGCTCGATTCCTTTGCTCAAGTGAGTGATCGAGTCTTCGGGCTTGATCCAGGGCGGATCCTCCGTAAAGGGCGCGCGCTCGGGTTGGTCGTGAAGGTCCTTCACGAACAGTCGTACGTTGCCGCCGACGACGAAGAGCGATGGTCGCTCGAGCGCAAACGCGAATGCGTGCGCCCGCCCCAAGTTGTAGTGCACCTCGGCGTCATTCGGATCCTCCGTCAGGCGCGCCTCCAAGTTCTCGATAATGCGCTCGATCGGCCAATTCGTAGGGGCATGCTCGCGAACGAACGGAGGCGTGGCCGTGGCCAGCGTCAGAAAGAATCCGGATGCAAATGACATCGCTTCACCTCGTTCGCATTCTATGTCGAGCGGATCGACCGAAACGACCGTCTTACCGCCGGAGTGTCGCATGACTCGGAACTCATGGGCAGAATGTGAACGGTCCCAGACTGTTCTCTCTCGTCCCCGGCCGTTCGCAGGAGGCGCCTCATCATGCAACTCAGAGCTACCGCGTTCGCACTCGTGCTCTCCGCCGCGCCGCTCTGCGCGCAATCGTTCAACCTCGACTTCAGCGAGGCGACTTCGCCGCCTTCGTCGAGCTACGGCGGCGCTGGCCTGGCCGGTCACTGGAACGCGCTGCGCGCGGACAACAACATCCACTACTTCCTGAAGGACCTCGCGGGCAATCCGACGTTCGTCGACTTCTACCAGTTCGGCGGTTTCGCGGGCTTCCAGTCGAGCGATCCCAGCGTCAGCGGCGACGACGCCTTGCTGATGAACGACGGGCTCATCACGCACAATCCCAACCTCGACTCGTGCTTCTACTTCAACGGGCTGCAGCCGGGCACCTACGAAGTGATCACGTACGCGTGGCGGCCGGACGTCCCCACGCTCATGGCGAAGTCGTTCATCGACAACACGCCCGGCCTCGAGATCTCCGGCGGAGCGTGGCCGGGACAGCATGCGCAAGGCGTCACGTACGCCAAGCACATCGTCACGGTGACGGCGAGCGGCTTCATGGGGCCGCACTCGGGGCTCGCCGCCGGCGCGGACGCAGGCACCGGCGCCGTGTGCAACGGCATGCAGCTGCGCAAGCTCGAGAACATCACCGCGTTCTGCT
>CAZQHA010000067.1:0-13260 GCA_964592795.1 uncultured Planctomycetaceae bacterium
CTTGTCGTCGAACGGCAACGTCAGCGAAACGCGCAGCGTGTCTCCGATGCCGCGGGCGAGCAGCTGCTCGAACGCGATCCGCGTCTTGATGATGCCTTCGGGGGGCAGGCCGGCTTCGGTGACTCCTAGATGCAACGGCACGTCGGGCCGCGCTTCGGCGAAGCGCACGTTCGCGTCGACGACCAGGCGCGGGTCGGAGTCCTTGATCGACACGAGGTAGTTCGTGAAGCCCAGCTCGTCCATCATCGCGCAGTGGTCGACGCCGCACGCGACGATCGCGGCGACGTGATCGTCGCCGTAGCGCTCCTTGTACTCGGGCGCGATCGAGCCGGCGTTGATGCCGATGCGGATCGCGCAGCCATGCCTTTTCGCGATGTCGACGAGGAACGCGACCTTCTCGCGCACGGACTTCGTCTTCTCGTGATGGTGGAGGTGGCCGGGGTTGTAGCGGATCTTGTCGACGAACGGCGCGACGTCCGCGGCGAGGCGGTAATTCTCTTGGAGGTCGACGGAGAGACGCGCCTTCGTCTGCGCGCGCAGCGTCGCGAGCGCTTTCACGTCCTCGCGGCTGTCGACCGCGATGCGGATCAGGTCCGCGCCTGCCGCCTCCAGGATGCGTATCTGCCGGAGCGTCGCGTCGAGGTCGCGCGTGCGCGTCGCGGCCATGCTCTGGACGGCGATCGGCGCATCGCCGCCGAGCGACAGGTCGCGGATCTGGATCGTGCGTGAACGGCGCTTCGGGATCATGTTCGGTCGCTACTCGTAGTCCACCATCGTGACACATCGCGCGCGCGTTGACACATCCGGAGGCGGTCGGAGAATGTCGCCATGGCAGGGAGGAGTGGGAGGGTCCGCGCATGCTCGCTGCTCGCGGGACTGCTCCTCGTGACGGCGTCCGACGCGGCGGCACAGGACGAGCTCGCAAGTGCAGGATTGCACGCGAGCACGGCTCGAGCGCGGCGCGCGAACGCCGAGCCGGCGGACCAGGCGAGCGTCTGGCCCGTGACGTCCGCGGACGGCGATGTCTTGGTGTTCGCCAGCACCGATCCGGACTTGGTTCCGGGGGACTCGAACGGCTTTGCCGACGTGTTCGTTCACGATGCCGAGACCGGCGCGCTGACCCTCGTGAGCGTCGCGAGCGACGGCACGCGGGCGAATGGGGACAGCTTCCATCCCTCCGTGTCCGCGGACGGGCGGTACGTCGCGTTCTTTAGCGACGCGAGCAACCTGGATGGCGGCGACGTCAACGGGCAGTCGGACTTGTTCCTCCACGACAGGCTCTCGCGCGCCACGGCGCGGGTGAGCGGCTCCGTGATGCGCTCCCTCTTGCAAGGCCGAAACGCTCTCGCACCCTCACCGATCGACTCGTGGTCGTGGCTCGATGTGTTCGACGCGGAGCCGAGCTCGCTCGCACTGCTGCGGTCCGCGAGTCGCTCGTCCTCGGGCGAGAGCTCGGCAACGGTCGGCGGAGTCGCGCCGCCCGCCGACTTCGAGCTCCTCGACCCGAAGGACGGCGCGGACCCGATCGCGTTCTCGCCGAATCCGATCGTGCTGAGCTGGACGGCATCGACCGGTCACGACGGCTACGTCGTCGAGATCTCGTCGACGACCTCGTTCGCGACGCCCGAGTTCACCTACCCCGTCGACGCGGACACGACCACGCAGAACGTGCAGCCGGCGCTGCTGCAGTACAACAACTCCTATTACTGGCGCGTGCTCGCGACCAACGCGGGCGGGACGACGATCGCCTCCAACTCCCCGTTCGAGTTCACGGTGCACGCTCCGGCGGGCGGCGGCGGAGACGACTCGATGCTCTTCTGCTTCGTCGCGACCGCGGCATACGGGTCGCCGATGGAGCCCGAGGTGCGGACGCTGCGCAGCTTCCGCGACCGCTTCCTACTGCCGACGGCGCCGGGGCGCGCGTTCGTCGGTGCGTACTACCGGACCAGCCCGCCGCTCGCCCGGGCGATCGCGGAGCGGCCGTTGTGGAGAACTCTGGCCCGCGGACTGCTCTGGCCCGTGGTCGGATTCGCTCGGTCCGCATTGTGGGCGAGCGAGAATCGGGTCGCCGCCGTCGCGCTCGCGGCGGTCTCCACACTCGCGGCTGCGTATGCGACTTCGTTATTCCTCAGCCGGCGGCGCGCTCGAGTGAGCCTCGCGCCCGCCGGCGTGAGTCGCTGAACCGACCGCGCCAGTCCTCGCCGCGGGGCTCAGGGCGATTCCCGACGCTTTTTCCCCAGAATCTCCACACACAGGCGGCCGCGCCCTTCGGAGATGCGCGCGGGAGTCGATCACCAAGAGCCGCTGGCTGGCAGTCGTGCACGTGTCACCCCTCACACCGTGCGCTTGCGAGACTTCGGTTTGATGGACTCCCCCAATTTCAGCCCCTCTCGGTCCTCCCCGATCGGTGGGGCTGTTTCTCCTGTTGGGTGGGGAGCAGTCGGAGTTCGCCCCGGCTGCTCCTCTTTTTTTCGCGGCCGCGCGCATTCTGCGGCGCTGACCGCGTGAGCGCCAGGCCGCGCTCGAAACCGTCCGACTAGAATTCGCACGCGATGCGAATTCGGGAGAGCGCGGCGGATCGATGAGAGCCGAGGTGGTCGTCGTCGGCGGCGGCGTGATGGGCACCGCGATCGCGTGGTACGCGGCGCAGCGCTTCGATGCGCTCGAGGAGCCGGTCGTGCTGCTCGAGAAGAAGGAGCTCGCCGCCGGCTCGTCCGGTCGCTCGGGCGCGATCCTGCGGCAGTTCTACACCGACCGCGTGGTCGCGGCGATGGCGCGCGACTCGCTGCGCGTGTACTCGACGCTCGAGCAAAAGACCGGACGATCGATCGCGTTCCAGTGCATGGGCGTGCTGACGCTCGCGGGACCCGAGAAGCCCGACGACGTCGCGCTCGTCCGCCGCAACGTCGCGATGCAGATCGAGATCGGCATCGACACGCGGCTCGTCGACGCGCCGGAGATTCGGCGTCTCGTGCCCGGCATCGCCGTCCGCGACGGAACGATCGGCGCGTACGAGCCCGGTGGCGGCGGCGTCGACCCGGTGCGCACGGTGAACGTGTTCGCGACGCTCGCGCGGGAGCACGGAGCGAGCGTGCGAACGGGGACGACGGTGACCGGCTTCGTCGTACGCGGCGGACGGATCCAGGGCGTCGAGACGAGCGCGGGACGCATCGACGCGCCGATCGTCGTGGTCGCATCGGGACCGTGGACGCGCGCGCTCTTCGCGCCGCTGGGGATCGAGCTCCCGCTGAAGGTCGTGCGGCCGGAGCAGCACTTCCTCGAGCCGCCGGAAGCGGGAGCGGGGAGCGTTTCATCGCCGCGCGCGGATCGGACCGCGGCTTCGCGTGCGGAGAGCGTCTCACCACCGCGATCGGACTCCATCGGCGCGAGCCACCACGCCGACTCGTCGGCGGATACGGAACTCGACGCGCGCTTCGCCGGCGCGCAAACGAAACTCCCACCCGCCGCGCATCCGGTGCTGCTCGACCTCGAGTACGGCTTCTACACGCGCTGCGAGTCGCACGCCGATCGCACGCGCGTCGGCCACATGGACTACACGCACGACGTCGAGACCGGCGATCCCGATCGACTCGACGAGACGGTGAGCGCGGAGTTCAAGCGTTGGGCGCATGAGTCACTCGCGCGGCGCATGCCGGTGTACGCGAAGCGCAAGGACGCGGGCTCGACCGTCGGCATGTACACCGTGAGCCCCGACGCGCAGGCGCTCATCGGCAACGTCGGCGGCATCGAGGGCCTCTACGTGGTGAGCGGTTTCTCGGGCCACGGCTTCAAGCTCGCGCCGTCGATCGGCGAAGGCGTGACGCAGATGATCCGCGGCGAGCCGGTGAGCGCGTTCGACACGGACTTCTTCTCGCCGCAGCGGTTCGCGAGAACGACGGCGCACACGGGGCGCGCGTTCGGATTGTGAAGTCGCGAGCTCTTGCAGAGCCCGTTTTTTCTGCGGCAGATACTATGTCCGGCACAGGGGCATCGTTCGAGAGCAAGCAACGAGCATGGGCGGATTCGTCAGCACGATCAGGGGAGGCCAAGAGTCTCGCGACGGTCGGTGGGCGGCCGCCGTTTGGCTCGGATGCGCGATGCTTTCGTGCTCGGACGGCGAATCCAAGCCGCGAGACACGGCCTCAGACGCGGCGCCTCATTCTGTTTCTGCGGACCAGCTCGCGTCGACCCAAGATCCGTACATCATTGGCGATCCGAGCCAACTTGAGATTGGGCTCGAGCGCACACGCTGCTTCGGCGGTTGTCCGGCCTACCGAATCACGATCGATGGGCACGGGAATGTCTCGTATCACGGGCTCGCAAATGTCGTGCATTCGTGCGAGGAGTCGTGGTCGATCCCGAGCGAGGTTTTGACCAAACTACTCGATGAATTCCGATCGGTGCGCTTCTGTGAGCTGGACGAGTCCTACACGATGGCCGTCTCCGATCTCAGTCAAACGATTCTCTGGCTTCGGAGCGGAGACGAGCTTTGCAGGGTCACCAACTATTGGATCGGAAGTCGGTCGCGAGTCCACGATCCGAGCGTCAATGTGGCGATGCATGAAGCCCTCGACCGGCTGGCGATGTCGATCGACAGCGCGGTCAACTCGCTCCGATTCGTTGGGAATCGGAAGTAGACTCCGTTTGCCCCATTGTCGACAGAGACTGTGAAACGCGGCGAAGCCTTGCGGACGTCAGCCGCGGTACTTGTCTTCACGTAGCGGTTCGCATCCAGTTCTTCTCCCTTGCGCCGCGCGATGTAGGACTGGTCACGCGTACCATTGTGTGAGGTCCAGAATTTGGTTCCGCGCAGCTGGCGAGCCGTCTCACGAGCAAGCTGCGAAGCTTCGAACCGACGCGTCGAGGTTTGAAAGTCGGCCATGCGCTGGTGCAGACTCGAGTCCGAACATGCCAGGACTCGGAGCATGCTGCGGCAGCGAGCAGAAGTCGACGGACCACGTTGCGGACGCAAGCAGAATGGTCGAGCTAAGCGCGACTGGGCAGCACGGAGCCGTCCAAGTGGAGCGAGAAGATACGCGAGCTCTCTGAATGCAGTCCGACGCCGTGACCACTCTGTCTGAGGCTACTAGCGTCCGGCGCAGCATGAGAGTGAGTTTCCACAGCTCTTGCCTGTTGGTCATCATTGCGCTCTTCAGTTGTGCAAGCCGCTATGCCTCCGAACCCTGCGCTCCCACGGCGACGACCCTGTCCGAGTTCGAGCGGCTGCCGCAGTGGATTCGGGATTCGCTCGCACGGCAGTACTTTCCGCGCGATCCAGCCGCGTACCGCGTGACGCTCGAGCGCACGAACGCGGGCTGCGGGGGAAAAAGTCCTGTGTTCACACTGGTCGTCGACGGCCACGGGGGTGTCGAGTACACCGGGCAGGCGAACGTGGAAGCGGTCGGACATCTAACCCTCACGATCGCGACTGAGCGGCTTCGAGTGCTCCATGAGCAGTTCGCGCTCATCGACTTCCTCCAGTTGCGCGAGGAGTACGGGCTCGCGAGGATCGGCCCGCCCGACTCGATTCTGACTCTCGAGATCGACGGTCGATCCCACCGCGTGGTCAACCGCTGGCTTCCTGGGATGCAGGACGGCGATCCAACCGAGCTCCAGAATCGATTGTGGGAGCTGTCGGAGCTCGTCATCGACACGACCCGCGCGCGAGAATCGATTCGACGATGACGCGATCGCGTCGAAGGGCGGTTCTTCGCGCGCTCGCGTTCGTAACACTGGCGATCGCCGCGGTCGGCGCGAGCGCCTTCGTATTCAACGGTGTGCACGGCGGCTGGCGTGATCCGGACTCGGGCTCAGGCGATGGCACGCCGACGCGCGAGCGAGTGCGCGAAGTCCGCATCTTCGCCTGCAACATCGCCAAGTGCTTCTTCCACGAAGGCGGCATCACGTTCGCGAGCCCGGAAGAGATCCACGCGCGACTCGACCGGATCGCCGAGATCATCCGCCGCGAGCGCTCGGACCTCGTCTTCCTCTCCGAGGTCGTGATGGAGGCCGGCCCCGCGCCCGTGAACCAAGTCGAATACCTGGCCGCGCGATGCGAGTTCGCCTACTTCGCCGCCAGCGAGAACTACAACTTCGGCGTGCCCTGGTACCGCATCCGCTCCGGCAACGCCGTCTTGTCTCGGTTCCCGTGCACGCCGATCGAGGTGGTGCAACTCTCCGGCGGACGGCCGTTCTGGGCGCCGACGAACAATCGCCGCGTGTTGTGGTGCGACGTCGAGATCAACGGCAAGGCATTGCTCACGGCGTCGATTCGCAACGATTCGTTCGACCTGGAGAACAACGAGCTGCAGACGCGGGAGATCCTCGACTACGTCAACGATCGACCGGCGCTTCTCGCCGGAGACTTCAACGCCGAGCCGAACACGGGATCGATGTCCCTCTTCCGCGAGGAAAAGCGATTCAGCGGCGTCATCGACGGAGCTCCGACGTTTCCCGCGGGCGCGCCGAGCCGTCGCATCGACTACATCCTCGCGCCGTCCGAGTGGACGCTGATCGAGGAGCGCGTGATCGACACCGGCATCTCGGATCACCTTGCCGTGGTCGCGTTGTTCAAGCTGCCGTGACCATCTCGCGCTCGTCGCGGAGCGCGATTAGATTCATTCGCATGTCGAACTCGAGCTGTGCAGGCATCGTTCTCGTCACGACCGCACTCCTTTCGACGAGCGCTTCGTCGATCGCGCAGGAGTCCGCGTGGAAGCCGGCGCCCGGCGTGCCGCCGTCCGAGCTGCGCTGGCAGGGCAAGCACAAGGCCTCTCTCGCGTTCCAGGACGAGTCGATCACGGGCCAGGCTCGCTGGGATCTGCGCGGCAAGCTCGTCTCGATCCTGTGGACGCACGAGCCCACTCGGTCGGCCGGAGCTCAGGAGATCTCCACCTCGTACTGGCCGACGGCGATCACCGCGCTCGGCGACGGCAGGACGCTCGTCGTCGCCGGAAAGCGTCCCGACGGCAACACCGTCGTCGAGTCGTGGCGTCTGCTTGCGCCGGTGCTCGTTCCGAAGGATGGGCCCGACAAGGAGTATTTGCTCGAGCCGGCGGTCGTCGAGAGCGTCGACACGCTGTACGACGCCGCCGTTCAAGGTCGCGACCTCGTCGCGCACGTCGTGCGGAAGCTGGGTTCGACGTCGGGACTCCTCGTCCAGTTCGTCGACTCGCGCGACGTGTACGAGCTCGACTTCGCGGCGAAGCCGCCGACGCTCGCAATCGTCGCGTCGCCGCAGTCGGCGACGACGATCCCGGCCGTGCCGCAGCTGCGCCAGCGCTACACGCGCGCTTGGGCGGGCGACCACAAGGCGAAGGGCTACGTGTACGTGCTCGCGAACGACGGGCAGCAGGGCGTCGCGTCGCTCGTCCTCGTCGATAAGGATCGCGACGGCAAGCTCGACGGTTCGCTCCTGGTCTCCGAAGCGGAGTGGGCGTCGGGCGGCTGGGGCGCGCCGGCGAACTATCAGTAATCGCGCTTCGCTACGCGCGTGAGTCGAAGGCGCTCAGGTCTTCCCTTCGACGCTCGTGATCCGCACGCCGTACATGTTGCCGATCGTCACGACCTCGCCGTGCGCGACGACTTGACCGTTCACGAGCACGTCGACCGGCTCGTGCGCTTCGCGGTCGAGGCCGAGCAAGGAGCCCGGTGCGAGCTTCACGATGTCGGCGAGCGTCTTGCGCGTCCGTCCCACCTCGACCGTCACGCGCACGGGCACCGGCATCAAGCTGTCGATGCCGATGGGATCGCCGCTCGGCGTGCCGGCGCTCAGCGTGTCGAAGCTCGCCGCTTGTACCGCGACCGCTTCCGTGGCCTGATCGATCGCTTGCTCGAGGTTCGTCGTTTTCGTCGGTTCGCTCATCGGTCGTCTCCGGTACGCATGTGCTTCGTCGTTTGCTTGTGTGCGTTGCCGTCGCTCGGCGTCGTCACGCTTCCGCGCGCTTCGCTCCCAGCGCGTCGATCTTGATCGCGAGCTCTCCCGCGTGCTGACCCCAGCGCGCGGTCGCGCACGCTTCGCCCTCGACGTACACGTCGAGCGAGCTGCCGACCTCGACGTCGAGCAGGATCACGTCGCCGACCTCGAGCCCCAGGAGCTCGGACAGCGGCAAGTCCGTCGAGCCGAGCCGCACGCCGATCTCGACCGGAATCGCGCCGAGGTGCGCGGGCACCGCGGAGCGCGCGGCGGGCTTGGCCGGCGAGCTCGCCGCCGGCTTCTCGGCGTCGGGCGCGCGCAGGCCGGGCAGATAGACGCGCAGCAGGCTCGTCTCGCCGGCCGACTCGAGCGCGATCTGCACGCACACGCGCTGCGGATCGTTCGCGCCGATCGCCTCGCGCGAGCTCTTGAGCTCTTCCGCGGATTGCGCGAAGCGGAAGCCCTTCGCGTCGGCGCCGAGCGCGCTCGCGACGACCGCGGTCATCTTGTTCACGAGGTTCGAGAGCAGCTTCGCCTCGATCGACGAGAGGACGCGCGCTTGGGCCTTCACGTCGCTCGTCCCGAGCGCGAGCTCGGCGGCGGCGACGGCCGCGGCCGACTCCCACACCGTCCACGCCGGTTGGCTCGCCGAATCGAACACGGCGACGCACATCGGCTCCTCGAGGCTGGCGAGCATCGCGTGCGCGTCGACCTCCGAAAGCTCCGCGATCACCGCCTTGTGCGGCCGGCGCAGCCACGAATGCAGCGCGCTCTCGATCTCGGGGAGCGCCTTTTCCGCCGTCCGTCGCAGCTTCTCGAGCTGCACGGCCGAGAGCCGCATCGGTCGGCGGAAGTCGCGCGGTGCGACCGCGCTGGGCGCGCTCGCGATCGGCGCATCGGCGTCGAGCAGCGTCTCGACTTCCTCGGGGGTCAGGTTCTGCGTCACGGTCGGAGTTCGGGAGTGAATGCGGGCTCGGAGTATCGTCAGGTCCGCTCGAGTGCTTGATCGGCGCGCCGCTGCGTCACTTCTTGTGCACGTGCGCGCGGTACGCGTCGAGGTACGTGCGGTACTTGTCCGGCGGCAGCGCGTTCATCAGCTGGCTCGCGCGCTCGTCGTCGAGCGCCAGCAGGATCTGCACGGCCTCCTTGGGCTCGAACTGCACGAGCTTCGCGACGAGCTTCTGCGCGTCGCCCTCCTCGAAGAACTTCGCGAGCTCCTTCCAGCTCTGCGCGTCGCGCTCGGACTTCGCCGACTCGTCGCGCTTCAGCTCCTCCTCGCGCATCGTCACCTCGAGCTCCTGCTTGTCGAGCGAGCTCTGCAGCTCCTTCAAGCTGGCGAAGCGCGCGTCGAGCGTCTTCTCCCACTCGTCGAGCTTCGCTTCGCGCTCGCGGATGCGCTCCAGGCGCACCTTGGCGTCCGACACGAGGGAGTGCAGCTCCTGCTGCAGCCGGCTGAGCTCGGTCGCCGACATCGGCGAGGGCAGGAGGAACGAGCCGAGCACGCCGATGCTCGCGTTGAGCGTCTTCGGGTCCGCCGGCTCGCGAGCTTCGTCCGGCGTGGGATCGGGCTCGGGCACGTGCGGATCCTCGATGCTCGCCGTCGAATCGGGCTTCTTGTGCGGCGTCTCCGGCGCGCGCACGAATGACTTCACGAACGCGATCTTGTGCAGCGGCGTCCCGGACATCGCGGCGAACCCGACGAACGCGCCGCCGAAGAGCCCCAGGCCTCCGACGCCCATCAATACAGCGGTGGCAATCGATTTCATGTGCGTTTCCTACTCGCGTTCCGGTTCGCCGTGCTCGGCTCCGCGCGTCCGCGCGCTCGCTCGCATCGACGCGATCTCGTCGAGCTCGCGCGCCTCGCGCACGACCTCCTCGCGACGGTGTTCCTCGAGATCGCGCTGCTCGAGCCGCTCGAGCCCGCGCACCTCGCGCCGCCGCTCGCTCCACGGCCGGCGCAGCTCGTCGGCTTGGAAGCGCAGCGTGCGTGCGTGCTGGGCCGCGGCGCGACGCCCTTCGCGCACCGTCTCGACCATGCGCGATGCCGCCATCACACGCTCGACCGCGATCTTCGGCGCGCTCTGCAGCGCTCGCAGCTCCTCGCGCGCGCGCAGGAGCGAGCGGCGGGCGGCCTCGGCCTTGTCCTCGGCGGCCCGCGCGAGCTCCTCGGCCGCGAGCCAACGCTCGCGCGCCAGGCGCTCCTGGAGCGCGCGCACGTGCGCGAGTCGCGCCAGGCGGAAGCGGAACGCGCTCATCGCACGGCCTCCCGTCCGACGGCCAGGCGCTCGAGCAGCCCGACGGTCTCCGCGAACGACGAGATCTCCTCCGTGCCCTGGCGAAGGAACGCGTCGATCGCCTCCATGCGCGCGAGCGCCTGGTCGAGCTTGGGATTCGTCCCGGCGCGGTACGCGCCGATCTCGACGAGATCGCGGCCTTCGCGGTACGCCGCGAGCATTTGGCGGATGAAGAGCGCGCTCGATCGGTGATCGTCGCGGATCAAGCCGGGCATCAATCGCGAGAGGCTCCCGAGCACATGGATCGCGGGGTAGTGACCGGCCTGCGCGAGCTCGCGCGAGAGGAACAGGTGTCCGTCGAGGAGTCCGCGCAGCGTGTCCGCGACCGGATCGTTGTGGTCGTCGCCGTCGAGCAGGATCGTGAGGAGCCCCGTGATGCTGCCCTTCTCGGTGCGCCCCATGCGCTCGACGAGCTTCGGCACGGTCGCGAAGAAGCTCGGCGGATAGCCGCGCACGGTGGGGGGCTCGCCCGCGGCGAGGCCGATCTCGCGCGACGCCGCCGCGAAGCGCGTCACCGAATCCATCACGAGCAGGACGTCGGCGCCTTCGTCGCGGAAGTGCTCGGCGACCGTCACGGCGACGAACGGCGCGAGGAAGCGCTCGATCGGCGCGCGGTCCGACGTCGCCACGACGAGCACGGACTGCTTGGCGCGCGCGGCGCCGAGGATGTCGCGCACGAACGGCGCCACCTCGCGTCCGCGCTCGCCGACGAGGCCGACCACGACCACGTCGGCGTCCGTGCCGCGCGTGATCTGTCCGAGCAGCGACGACTTGCCGACGCCCGAGCCGGCGAAGATGCCGAGGCGCTGTCCGCGGCCCAGCGTCGCGAGCCCGTCGATCGCGCGCACGCCGGTCTGCAGCGGCTCGTGGATCGGCGGACGTCGCAGCGGGTCCGGCGCCTCGCGCCGCACCGAGCGCTCGATGCGCGTCGAGAGCTTCGGCCCCTCGTCGAGCGGCCGTCCGAAGCCGTCGAGCATGCGTCCGAGCAGCTGATCGCCGACGGGCACGAGGAACGGACGGGACAGCGCGGTGACTTCCTGGTTCGGCGCGATGCCGGCGATGTCGCCGTGCGGCATCAGCAGCGTGCTCGCGCCGCGGAAGCCGACCACCTCGGCGTCGATCGCGCCGGCGCGGCCGCGATCGATGCGGCACAGCTCGCCCATCGCCGCGGGGACGCCAGTCGCCTCGATGAGCACGCCCGACACGATGTCGACGCGGCCCTTGTACACCGGCGCGGCGCCGGCGTGGACGTGCGCGCGGCACGCGTCCATGTCGAGGAGCCGGCTCACTTGAGATCCCCCCGGATGCGCTCGGCGATCGATTCGAGCGCGCTGTCGACGTCGCGCACGAGGACGCCGTGGGGTGTCGTCACGTGCACGTCGCCGCGCGCCACCTCGAGATCGGGCTCGATCACGGTCGCGGAGCGGAAGGGCACGCTCTTCAAGCGCTCGGCGTCGATCGGATTCAAGTGGACGACGCACGCTCGACGCCCGACGCCGGACGCGGCGAGCGACTCGCGCACGATGCGCTCGATGTCGTAGCGGCCCGCGTCGATCTCGGCGCGCACGAGCGTGCGCGCGATCTCGGTCGCGAGCTCGACCGCGGCCTGCGCGAGGTCCTGCTCGGCGCGGACGCGCGCTTCGTCGAGCTTGGTGACCGCGCGATCGAGGGCTCCCGCGGCGGCGGCGAGCGCGCGCTCCTCGCCCTGCGCCAACCCGCGCGCGAACGCGCTCTCCGCGTCCTCGCCGTCCCAGCGGGCGCGCAATGCGGCCGCGCCTTCGTCGGCGAGACGCGCGCCGGTCGCCGCGCGCTGGAGGCGGATCGACAGCTCAGGAGACAAGCTCTTCACCTGCCTTCGCGGGCGCGAACTCGCCCGACTCCACGAGCGAGCGCACGCTCTTCATGATCTCGTTGCGCGACGCGAGGACCTCGACCATCGGCATCGGGCCGGCGAGCTCGCGCTCGTCCTTGACCATCTCGCGCACGCGCGAGGAGAGGTTGCCCATGATGTTCGCCTCGACGTCGGCCGGGCAGGCCTTCAGCGCGATCGCGAGCGTGCGCGTCTCGATCGACGAGAGGATCTTCTGCATGCCCTTCTTCTCGACCGTCGCGAGGTCGGCCCACATGAACATGAACTCGCGGATCTCGGTCGCCATCTTCACGTCGTCGGCTTCGATGCCTTCGAGCACGATCTTGCCGGTCTCGCCTTGCGTCAGGTTCAGCATCTGCGCGATCGACTGCAGGCGCACCGCGGGATCGGCCGGCGTCGGACGCTTCGCGAGCACAGACATGCGCTCGGAGAGATTTTCCGCGACGCTGGAGAGCGCAGCGGTGCCCGGAGGAACGAGAGTGGCCATGCGACGCACGACGTCGAGCGCGCGGTCGGGGTCGAACGCGGACAGGATCTCCGCGGACCGTTCCGGCGAAAGGTGGACGAGCACGAGCGCGGCGACGGCCGGCGATTCTTCCGCGAGCGCGGCCGTGAGCAGCGCCGGCGGCTCCTTCTCGACCGCCGCGAACGGGCGCTCGATCTTGCGGCGCTCGTGGATCTTCGCGATCACGCCCTGCGCGGAGCTCTTGCCGAGCGCCGCATCGAGGAGCGACGCGAGCTCCGTGTCGTCCGGCGGACGCGGGTCGCTCGGCGTGTGCACGGTGCGCGCGAGCTCGAGGTAGAGCTTTTCGATGTTCTCGCGCGTCGTGTCGCTCGGATCGAGCTCCGTCATCGCGCTCGCGACGTCGGACACGACGGCGGGATCGAGCGACTTCAGCACAGCCTGCGCGGTGGCGCGGTCGAGGCTCAGCAGGAAGGTCGCGACCTTCTGCACGCCGCTCTGCGGGGGAGGGGCTTTCTTCGGCGCGCTCATCGTCCGGCCTTCGCGAGCTCCCGGTCCTCGGCGGCCCAGCGCGAAAGGATCGCGCTGACCTTCTCGGGCTCGGTCTTCACGAGCTCCTGGATCTCCGTCTTGGCGAGCATCTCGATGTACGCCGCGTCCCCGGCGGTGGGGGCGGAGGGGGCGGTGGTGGTATTGTGCGCCGCGGCCGGCGGCGACC
>CAZQHA010000068.1:0-13254 GCA_964592795.1 uncultured Planctomycetaceae bacterium
GGGCGCGCGCGCCTGCTCGAGCGCTTCGGCATCGAACGCGCCGCAGCCGAGTACCTCGAGGAGTACCAGGCGGCCCTGGCGAGCGCCGGGGCGGGGCAGGCCGTCGCGCCCAATGCAACTTCCTGATCGCCCCCAAGCCCGGGGCCCGGGCGCGCCGAAACAGACCCGGGGACGCGGGCGGGGAGCGCCGATCAAGCCTCGATCAACCCGCGTCGCCGTGCTTGTCCGAATCTGACGTGCGCGGTAGGTTTTGTCGGTCGGCCGAATTCTCGCCCACCGGAAAAACCGCTCCGCCGCAACCGAGCCGAACGCGCCCCCTCTGCAAGCCACACCGCGATGCGCAAGACACTTCTGACCTACGTCAAGCCGCACGTCCAGGAAGACCCCCTGGCGATGATCCTGGGCATCACCTACCTCGGCGCGTGCCTCGAGAAGGAGAAGATCCCGGTCGAGCTGGTCGACGAGCGCGTGGTCAACGACCAGTACATGCGCGAGGTCATCGAGCGCAACGACGTGATCGGTTTCGGCGCGCTCACGCCGAACATCCGCCGCGCTATCGCGTGGGCCAAGTACGCCAAGGAGAAGGGCAAGATCACGGTCATGGGCGGGCCGCACGCGTCCGTCGACCAGGGGATCTTCCTCTCGAGCGGGCACTTCGACTACGTGCTCAAGGGCGAGGCCGAGGAGACGCTGCCGCAGTTCCTGAAGGCCCTCGACGGCAACGACGAGAAGGGCATGCAGACGATCGCGGGCCTGGCCGCGATGCGCGACGGGGCGATGTGGATCGACAACCCGGCGCCGCCGCTGATCAAGAAGCTCGACGAGCTGCCGCTGCCCGCGCGCCACCTGCTCCCGATGGAGCGCTACTTCCAGCTCAATCCCGAGAAGCTGGCGTACATCTTCACGACGCGCGGCTGCCCCTTCAAATGCATCTTCTGCCAGAAGGAGCTGACCGGCCGCGGCTTCCGAGTGCGCTCGACCGAGATGATCGTCGACGAGCTCGAGCACATCGTGAAGACGTACAACCCGGGCGTGATCCTCTTCGTCGACGAGATCCTCACGCTGCGCCGCAAGCGCATCCACGAGATGTGCGCGGAGATCCTGCGCCGCAACCTGAAGTTCGAGTGGATCGCGAACACGCGCGCGGACTGCGTCGACTATCCGCTGCTCAAGCACATGCACCGCGCCGGTTGCCGCCGCATCTACTACGGCTGGGAATCGGGCAGCCAGCGCATGCTCGACGTCCTGAAGAAGGACCTCACGCCCGAGCAGATCGTCGACGCCGCGCGCATGACGCGCCGCGCCGGCATCTGGGCCAAGGTGTACTTGATCGTCGGCTCGCCGGGCGAGACGCGTCAGGACATCGAGGAGACCGAGAAGGTCTTGAAGCTCGCCGGCCCCGATCTCGTGCGCGTCAGCGTGTTCAACCCGCTGATCGGCACGGAGAGCTGGGACGGTTACCTCGCGAACATCGACTTGTCGGACCTCTCCGAGAACTACGTCAGCAGCAATCGCTCCGCGTACAAGCACGAGCACTTCACGCAAGTGGAGCTCGAGGAGCTGCGCAAGAACATGGTCCGCTCCTACGAGAAGTGGTACTACGGCTACGGCCGTCGCGCGAAGCGCTTCATGGAGCGCGCGATGTACTACATGGAGAACCCGCAGTTCGGGAAGAAGCGTCTGGGGCGCGCGATCGGCCTCGTCCCGCCGCCGGAGCGCCACGTCGTGAAGAGCAACGGCGTCTCGACGACCTGATCCGCACCCGGTTCACCACAGAGTGAAGAGCAGCGTCTCCATCAGGAGCGCTTGCACGAGCCCGAATCCGAGCGCGATCCGCAGCGATGCGCCGTCGAACGGGCCCTTCGAGACGGCGATCGCGGCCAGCCACGGCATCGCGAAGAGCCAGATGCGCTCGGTCTCCATGAAGTAGATGCCGCCGAGCACCATCACCGTGAAGGTGAGCACGAACGCGAGGCTCCAGGGATCGCGCCAAAAGGCTCGCGCAGCGAACGCGGCCGCGACGAGACCGGCGCCCGACCCGATCAGCACGCCCGCGGCATTGCCGTAGCACAGGTGGCCGTACAGATCGTGCGCGTAGCGACCGACGACGCGGCTCATGAACTCGAAATTGCTCTGCTTGGCCTCGACGAGGCAGGCCCAAATCGGAAAGCCGGTTGCAGCATACGTCGCGAGCGCGCTCGCGGCATAGCCCGCGCCGACGAGCGCGACGGATCCGACCGCGCGCGGCACCGACTTGCGGCCGGCGATCAGGATCGCGAGCCCGATCGCGAGGCCCAGCGGAAACGTCGAGAAGCTGAAGCACGTCGCGACGAACAGCGCCACTCCGGTGAGCGCCGGATCGACGAACCGTCGCGTGGGCTCGATCGCACGTGCTGCGAGCCACAGTGAGATCGCCGCCGGGAGCAGGAACGCCGCGTCCATCGACGTGCACGCGAAATCGAGCACCGACGGCGCGGCGAGGAGGAGCAGCACGCCCTGGCGCGCCGCGACGTCGCCGTGCATGCGTGCCAGCGCGAGGTAGACGAACGGAACCGCGAGCGCGAAGCACGCGAGCACCGCGATGCCGGCGACGAGCGGGCTCGTCCCGAAGCACTGACCGACGACGTAGAGCAGCGTGGCGTGTCCCGGCGGGAAGTGCTTGCCGTGGAGCGACAGCGTCGGCATGAGCTCGACGTAGCGCGCGAGGAACGCGGAGAGATCGGTGATCCGCAGCGCGTCGAAGTAGACCTCCTCGTTCGGATAGATCAGGAACTGAGTGCCGAGCTCGCCCAGCGGCTGGCGCGTCACGAACAACGCCAGCGGCAACGCGACCGCGATCGCGACGGCCGCGGCGACGAACGTGCGCGCGCGGGTCCGCTTGGGGCACGAGAGACGCTCGGCCGCGAGCACGAATCCGGCCGCCAGCAGGGCGAACGTGATGACTCGCGGGCTGACGAGCGGCGACCAGAACGCGTAGATCGGCGTCAGCGCGGGGACTTTGCCGTGCGGTCCGACGAACGGCGTGAGCACGCTCGTGCGCAGGACGTACAGGTCGAAGAGCCACAGCGCGGCGAGGAGCGCCGCGACGGCCGCGCACCGGAGCGCCGTGATGCGCCGCGCAGCGGGCTCGCGCTCCTCGGCCCCGCTCGTGCGCGCGCGTTTCATCCGGCTCAACGCCCGGAATCTAGCAGCCTTCGTTCGCGGCGCTCAAGCCCGCCTTCGAATCCGTAAGTTCGCCGTGGGGACGTGGAGGATCGCGGAAGCACCTCCTATCCTGGTCGCCCTCGTTCTCCACCTGCGCTGCGAGCGCAGAGAAAGCGACTCCATGTCCCCCCGCGTTCCTTCGAGCTCTCGTGTCCTCTCGTTCGTTCCGGCCCTCGCGATCCTGTGCAGCGCGGCGACGCCGACGAAGCTCCTGCGCTTCCCCGACGTGCACGGCGACGCGGTCGTGTTCACGTACGCCGGGGATCTGTGGCGCGCACCGTCGGCGGGCGGAATGGCGAGTCGTCTGACCGCGCACCCGGGCATGGAGCTCTTCGCGCGATTCTCGCCCGACGGCAAGTGGATCGCGTTCACCGGCCAGTACGACGGCGACGAGCAGGTGTACGTCATCCCGTCGACCGGCGGCGTGCCGAAGCAGCTCACGTGGTATCCCGCGCGCGGACCGCTCTCGCCGCGCTGGGGCTACGACAACCAGGTGTACGGGTGGACGAACGACGGCGGCTCGGTGCTCTTCCGTTCGATGCGCGACGGGTGGGCGCTGACCGACACGCGTCTCTACACCGTCCCGCTCGAAGGTGGACATCCGGTCACGCTCCCGATGCCGGTGTCGGGCGGCGGCGACTTCTCGCCGGGCGGCTCGCAGGTCGCGTACTCGCCGCTGACGCGCGATTTCCGCACGTGGAAGCGGTACCAGGGCGGCTGGGCGCAGGACCTCTACATCTACGACCTCAAGACCGCGAAGCTCGAGCCGGTCGCGCATTCGCCGCGCACCGAGCGCGACCCGATGTGGATCAAGAATCGCATCTACTTCGCGTCCGACCGCGACGGCACGCTCAACCTGTTCGCGTTCGACGTCGAGTCGAAGAAGGTCGAGCAGCTCACGCAGAGCAAGACGTGGGACGTCCGCTGGCCGAGCAAGGGCGACAACGGGCAGATCGTGTACGAGCTCGACGGCGAGCTGTGGATCTACGACACGAACGTCGCCGGCGCGCGCCCGAGGAAGCTCGACATCACGGTCCCGAACGACGGCCTGGCGATGCGCCCGGCGCGCGTCGCGGTCGGGGACGACATCGAAGGCTTCGCGCTCAGCCCCAAGGGCGAGCGGGCGCTCGTCGTCGCGCGCGGGGACGTGTTCACCGTGCCGATCGAGAAGGGCTCGCCGCGCAACCTAACGAAGAGCTCGAGCGCGCACGATCGCGGCGCGACGTGGACGCCGGACGGCTCAAAGATCGTCTTCATCTCCGACGCGAGCGGCGAAGAGGAGCTCTACTCGATCGCGCAGGACGGCTCCGGGAAGATGGAGCAGCTCACGCAGAGCAGCCAGGCGCGCAAGAACCAGGTGTCGATCGCCCCCGACGGCAAGCGCCTCTTCTTCACCGATTGCACCGGCCGCCTCTTCGTGATGTCGATGGACACGAAGGCCTTCCAGGAGGTCGCGCACGACAAGAGCGGCAACATCGGGGACGCGACGTGGTCCCACGACGGCAGCCACCTCGCGTTCTCGCTCTCCGAGGAGTCGGGCTTCCGCTCGCTGTACATCTGGAGCGCGGAGGACCAGAAGCTGCGCCGCATCACCGGCGACACGTTCAACGAGACGGAGCCCGTGTGGGATCCGGCCGGCGACTACCTCTACTACTTGAGCGATCGGGAGTACGCACCGCAGCTCTCGACGGCGGAGTGGAACTTCGCGACGAACCGAACCACGTGCATCTTCGCGCTGGCGCTGCGCAAGGACGTGAAGCATCCGTTCCCGCCCGAGAGCGACGAGGTCACGATCGCGAAGGCGGACGGCGCGGACGGCGAAAAAGCGCAGGGCGAGAAGGACAAGGACGGCGACAAGAACGGCGACGAGAAGAACGGGAAGAAGGACGAGGAGCCGAAGGAGCCGCTGAAGATCGACTTCGAGGGTCTCGCGTCACGCGTCGCGCGCGTTCCCGTGGACGCCGACAACTACAACGGTCTCATCGCGAACAAGGAGAACCTGATCTACACGAAGGGCGGTCCGGGCTACTACGGCCGCTCGAGCGGCGTCTCGACGTCGCTCGTCGTGTTCAACCTCAAGGACCGCAAGGCGACGACGCTCGTCGACGACATGGGCGGCTACGCGATCTCGGCCGAGGGCAACAAGGTGCTCGTCCGCGAGGGCGGCGCGCTGAACCTCTACGACGCGTCGCCGAAGGGCAAGGACTCGAAGAAGACCGTGTCGACCGCCGGCCTCTACGTCGACCGCGTGCCGAAGGAAGAGTGGGTGCAGATCTTCAACGAGGTGTGGCGCCGCTTCCGCGACTACTTCTACGTGCCGAACATGCACGGCTACGACTGGGAGGCGCTGCGCCGCCAGTACGCGACGCTGCTCGAGGACGTCGCGCACCGCTCCGACCTCAACTACGTGATGGGGGAGATGGTGTCCGAGCTCAACGTCGGCCACGCCTACATCTCCGGCGGCGATTTCGAGATCCCGCCGCGCACGCCGGTCGGTCTATTCGGGGGACGGCTCGAGCTCGACAGTGCGGCCGGCCGCTACAAGATCGCGAAGATCTTCCGCGGTCAGAACGAGGAAGAGCGCTATCGATCGCCGCTGACCGAGATCGGCATCGACGTGAAGGTCGGCGACTATGTGCTCGAGATCGACGGCGAGGATCTGCCCGCGAACGAGAATCCGTACCGGCTCTTGCGCAACAAGGCCGACCGTCCGGTGGAGTTCACCGTGAACTCACGCCCCGATCTCGAAGGCGCGCGCAAGATCAAGTTCCGGCCGATCAGCAACGAGGAGAGCCTGCTCTACCTCGATTACGTCGAGACGGCGCGCGAGCGCGTCGATCGCCTGTCGAACGGGCGCCTGGCCTACTTGCACCTGCCCAACATGGGCGCCGACGGCATCCGCGAGTTCATCAAGTGGTTCTACGGCCAGGTGAAGAAGGAGGGCCTCATCGTCGACGTGCGCAACAACGGCGGCGGTAACGTGTCGCAGATGGTGCTCGAGCGCCTGCGCCGCACGGTGCTCGGCACCGCGTACTCGCGCCACAACGAGTTCACCGGCACGTACCCGTACACGGTGTTCAACGGCCCGATGGCGTGCCTCCTCGACGAGAACTCGGCGTCCGACGGCGACATCTTCCCGTGGATGTTCAAGACGTCGAAGCTCGGCCCCTTGATCGGCAAGCGCTCGTGGGGCGGCGTCGTCGGGATCACCGACCACGGACCGCTGATCGACGGCGGCAGCGTGAACGTGCCCGAGTTCGGTCACGCCGACGCGTCGGGACAGTGGGCCGTCGAAGGCCACGGCGTCGATCCCGACATCGTGGTCGACAACGATCCGCAGTCGGTGCTCGAGGGCCGCGACAAGCAGCTCGAGCGCGCGGTCGAAGAGGTGCTCAAGGCGCTCGCCGCCAACCCGCGGAAGCTGCCGGCGCGTCCGGCGGATCCGGTCAAGACGAAATAGAACTCGCGTCTATTCGTCGGGACGCTCCTCCTTCGATGGTGCCGCAGCGTCGCGTCCGGTGCACGCTTCTCGGGCTTGCCGGCCTGACCATGGGTTCGTCCTCGTGCGGGCATCGCATCCGCGAGCCCGCGCCGCGAAGCGTCGTCGTCTCGGACGACTTCATCCAGACGGTGTACTGGGGCCCGGACAGGAACGAGGAGTGGATCCGCGTCGTCAATCGCGTGCGGGAAGCGGACGGGACTTGGGACAGAGTCGAGTACATCTACCAAGCTCCGTTCGAGGTCCAAGCGGTAGCGGGACGCCAGTCCGATGAGCTCTATGTCGCGGGAAGAGCGTCTACGGGCGAAGTCGTCATCGAGAAGTGGCGGCTCTCCACGAACGTGGGTTCCTGTTTCATGCACATCGAAACGAACGCGTCGCCGATCGGCGTCTCGATCCCAGCGGTGCCGCGGATGAGCCGCGGGATCGTGGGTGGCGGGGCCTATCTCTCGAGCGCCAGTCGGCGCGTGAAGCCCCGATGCGAGCGACAGGAGCTATGTCGCGGGCTCGACTTCGGCGGCGTCGTGGATCTTTCGCCCGACCCCGAAGGGAGATTCGTGATCGTGCTGGGGAAGGAACCGAAAGCGCTGTACAGGCTGCCGATCGCAGCCGGAGCCGTGCCGACCGTGGTGTTCAAGAGCGCTGATGTGCCGCTGCTTGCTCGCGCGGATTGGATCCATCGACGGCAGCATCCGTCGGATGGCCGAACGTACGTCTTGCGAGGCGATGCGCAGTTCCTCTCAGGCGCGTTCCACGTCGCGCTGTTCGACCGCGACAACGACGGTCAGTTCGAGGACACACGGGAGCTGGACGAGGCGGAGTGGAAGTCGGGAGTGTGGCTGACGGACTTCACCACGTATGCTTCGCCGCGATGAGCGTGAGCGGACCAGGATCTGCCACCAGCGGAAGCGAATCCGTTCGCGTCACCGCGTGCGGTCCCGCGGACCGCGCGGCGCAGGCGCGGCTCTTCAACCACTGCTTCAAGAAGAAGCTCGACGAGCGCGCGCTCGCCTGGCGCTACGACGAGAACCCGCTCGGGCGCGCCGTGAGCTTCATGTCGCGCGCCACGGACGGTGAGGGCGTGTCGGGGTATGCGTGCTCCCCGCGCCTGGCGGTGCCGTTCGGCGACGCGAGCGCGCGCGCGATCGTCGGCGAGACCGGCGACGTGATGACGCATCCGGAGTGGCGCAAGAAGGGCCTCTTCAGCGCGCTCGACCGCGCCGCGATGGTTGAGACCGCGCGCCTGGGCTGGCCGATGGTGTTCGGACTGCCGAACCGGCGCTCGGCGCACATCTTTCTCGAGCTGGGTTGGGAGAACGTGGGCACGCTGCGGTCGTGGACGTTCGTGCTCGAGAGCGGAGCCGCCGCGCGCCGCGAGCGCGCCGCGGAAGGGCGATTGCGCGCGCTGCTCGTGCCGCTCGGCGCGTGGCGTGGCCGGCGCGCGCGGGCTCGATTGGCGCGCGCGAGCGGTCCGCTCACCACGCGCGAGATCGATCGCTTCCCGGAATCCGTCGGCGCTCTCTCGGCGGCGGTCGAGGCGCGCTTCGCGTGGATGGTGCGCCGCGACGCCGCGTACCTCGACTGGCGCTTCACGAAGAGCCCGTCGCGGCTGCACCGGTGCATCGGCGCGTTCGACGCGCGCGGTGAGCTCGCCGGCTACGCGGTCGTGCAGCTGCCGCGCGGCGGTGACGCGGCCGGCTACCTCGTCGACGTGCTCGGCCGCGACGACGCGGCGGTGTCGGCGGCGATCGCGTCGGGGCTCAATCGCCTCGAGCAAGCGGGCGCGGTGGTCGTGCGCGCGACCGCGATCGACGGCTCGTGGTGGAGCGCGACGCTCGCGAGCGCGGGCTTCCTGCCGCCGCGACCGGAGAACCACCTCATCGTGATCCTCTACGTGCACGACGCCGCGCATCCCGTGGCGAAAGCGGCGCGCGACGCGAAGCGCTGGTACCTGACCGACGGCGATCGCGACGACGAGACGATGGGGTGACGGCCCTTCCTGCGGGGCGGTAGAGTTCAGGACGAGTGCCGAGCAAACACGATCTGAAACGCGCGCTGCGCGAGATGTACGCGCGGGCTCTCTACCACACCGGGCTCCACGCGCTGGTCGACCGCATGATGCCGCGGCGGCTCACGATCCTGGCCGGGCACTGCGTCACCGCGCCGAGCAACGCGTCGCTCCCCGGCGACATGAAGATCGACGGCACGAAGCTCACATCGATCCTCGAGTGGTTCTCGCGGAGGTACGAAGTGACGACCGTGGGCGAGGCGATGCGGCGTCTGCGCGAGGACGGTCGGAGGAGCCTCTTCGCGCTCTCGATGGACGACGGCTACGTGGACAACGTGACGCACCTCGTGCCGATCCTGAAAAAGGTCGGCGTCCCTGCGACCGTGTACCTCGAGAGCCGCCCGCTCGGCGAGCGGCGCGTGAACTGGTCCCACAAGCTCGCGGTCGCGCACGAGCGCATGGGCTCGGCGGCGTTCGTGCGGCGGTATCTCGAGCTCACGCAGGATCCGGGCGCGGCGAAGGCGCTCGAAGGGCTCGCCGAGGATTCGCCGAAGGCGAGCTACAAGATCAAGCGCGCGCTGAAATACACCGTCGACGTCGCCGACCGCGACCGCGTGCTCGAAGCGCTCTTCGTCGAGGCGGGATGCGACGAGCGCAAGCTGTGCGACACGCTGTACATGACGTGGGACGGAGCGCGGGCGCTCTGCGACAGCGGCGTGGAGATCGGCGGCCACACCGTGGAGCACCACATCCTCTCGCGCCTCGCGCCGGCCGCGGCGCGCCGGGAGATCGCGGAGAGTCGCGCCGCCACGAAGCGCGAGCTCTCGATCGACAGCGAGAGCTTTGCCTACCCGTTCGGCCGGCGGTGGGACTACGACAAGACGACCGCGGCGGCGGTGCGCGAGGCGGGCTTCGCGAGCGCCACGACGACGCACGGCGGGACGAACGGCAAGTCGACCGATCCGTACGAGCTCAAGCGCGTCATGATCGACGAGAACACGCGCCTCCACCTCTTGGTCGCGGAAGCCTGCGGCGGCTTCGACCTGGCGCGCAGGTTCGGCCTCGACTTCTCGGACTAGGCCCGCCGGGGGCGGATCAGAAGAGGTTGTACGTGAACGGCGACGACGGGTCGTTGCCGAAGAACATCAACGCGCCGAGCAGGAGCAGGACGAGCACCAGCGGCGCGACGATGTAGAGCCAGTTCTCTCGCAGGAAATTGCGCACGGGATTCTCGCTTGGATAGGTCTTGCGGGTTTTCGCGGCCTCAGAACAGCGTGTAGATGAAGGGCGCGATCAGGGGCGAGCTCGCAGCGACGACGAGCAGGCTTCCCACGGTCAAGAGTACCACGACCAGCGGCATCAGATACCAGTGCCCGCGGGCCGTGAACGCGACGAACAGCTCCGCGATCGTGCCCAGGCGCCGGCCGAGCTTGTAGAGCACGAAGCCCAGGATGCTCACCACGAAAACGATGACGAGGAACGTGGAGGCCAGCGGCGGAAGCAGCCCCAGGAGCTCGTTCCCGCCGATCACGATGCCGAACACCAGGCCGAGCATCGCGCCGACCTTGAGGATTCCCTGCCAGGCGGGCTCGTCCTTGTACGTGAGCACGTACATGGTCGCGATCAGCGCCCAGAGGATGGCGAACAGGTAGAGCGCCGTCGGCGTCTCGCGCGGCTTCGGCGGCGTCGGCAGCTCCGCGCTCGTCTTCGCGGAGAGCGCCGGGGGGAACACGCCGCGCGCGTCGAGGCCGTCGTGCACCGCGCGCGCGAACGCGCGGTTGCCGGCCGGGTTCAAGTGCCAGTCGCGCTGGAAGTAGAGCTCGGTCCCGCCCTGCGCGCTCGCGCGCAAGCTCGCGCGCGGATCGATCGCGGGGATCGCGAGCTGCTTGCACAGGTCGAGCACGGTGTCGACTGGACGGTCGGGCGACCAGCGCGGCTTGCCGTTCTCGCCCGACTTCCATCCGACGGCGCCTTCGAGCGCCTGCGCCGCCGCAGGGTGGATGCTGGCCTTGTTCGGGATCGGCACGACGACGAGCGCCGCGCCGAGCTCCGCGCATGTGCTCTTCAGGTGGATCAGCGCGCCGCGCGTTCGGTCGTACGCCTCGCGCATGAACTCGGGCTCGGGATCGAAGTACGCTCCCCATTCCATCTGGAGCGTGCGTCCCTCGAGCGACCACGTGGCCGGCTTCTCGCCCATCCGCGACGCGACGAGCGCGCCGATCGCCGTCGACTCGAGCGCCGACTTCGCGCCCGGATCGACGAGCACGCGCAGCTCCTTCTCGCCGTCGATGTTGAACCGGGGCTTGGGGAAGCGGTAGTAGCGCGTCTTCGCGTTCCAGTAGAGGTCGTTCTCGTAGGGGAAGAGCAGCACGAGGTCGGGCTGGAACTCGCGGCCGTGCCGGTCGAGCCACAAGACCTCTTGGTCGGTCGAGTAGCCCTCGGTTCCGGCGTTGATCACGTCGATCGGGCGCGATTCGTCGCGCCACCAGTGCTCGAGCAGATCGACGAAGAGATCCTGACGATCGACCGTGTACCCGAGCACGAACGAGTCGCCGAGCATCAGCACGCGGTACGTGCCCTCCGGCTTCTTCGGCGAGGTCATCGGATCGTCGCGCAGGCCGAGCTCGTTGACTTCGTACGTCACGTCGAACTCGCGCGTCGAACGCTCAGCCTTCGCGCCCGGCGTCTTGCTCCATCCGAGGTCGGCGTCGAACTTCTGGATCGACGGCTGTGGGCCCAGGCCGATCAGCCGCAGGCCCAGCTCGAGCACGCCGAGCGCCAGCGCGAGGCTGATCAAGATCGACAGCAGGACGTTGATTGCGCGCATGCGACCCCGCCGTCAGCTGACCATCGCCGTCACCGAGTCGCCTTCGTGCCGCAGGTGGAAGACCGTGTCCGCGATCTTCTTCTTCGCGTCGGCGCGGATGACGTAGTTGTTGAGGAACAAGAGGTCCATCCCCGACAGGCTGAACGTGTTGAACGCGTGCGCGGGCGACTCGACGATCGGCTCGCCCTTCAGGTTGAACGACGTGTTCATGATCACCGGCACGCCGGTGAGCTCGCCGAAGCGGCGGATGAGCCCGTGGTACGAGGGATTCGTGTCCTTGAACACGGTCTGCAAGCGGCCGGAGCCGTCCTCGTGCGTGATCGCGGGGAGCACGGAGCGCTTCGACTCGCGCACCGGCGCGACGTAGAGCATGAAGCGCGCGGGGAAGTGCTTCTCGGCCTCGGGGATGTCGAAGAACTCGTCCGCGCGCTCTTCGAGGACCGACGGCGCGAACGGGCGGAACGGCTCGCGGAACTTGATCGTCGCGTTGAGCTTGTCCTTCATCTCCGCACGGCGCGGGTCGGCGATGATCGAGCGCGCGCCGAGCGCGCGCGGGCCGAACTCGAAGCGACCGCGGAACCAGCCGCACACCTGGCCGTTGGCGAGCTCCTGCGCCGCGAAGTCGAAGAACCGCTCGTCGTTCTCGATGTGCTCGAACGCGATGTCGTACTTCTTCAGGAACGCTTCGATCTCGGCGTTCGAATACTCGCTGCCGAGGTAGGCGTGGTCGAGCGCCGGCCCGCGCGGCTGGCCGAGCACGTGGTTGTAGGCCCAATATGCGGCGCCGACCGATCCGCCGTCGTCGCCGGGCGCGGGCAGGATGTAGATCGACTGGAACGGGCCCTGGCGCAGCACCTTGTAGTTCGCGACCGAGTTCAGCGCGACTCCGCCCGCCATGCACAGGTTCGGCAAGCCGGTGAGCTGGTGCAGGTGTCGCGCCATCTTGAGCACGATCTCCTCGGTCACCTTCTGGATGCTCGCCGCCATGTCGCAGTAGTACGGATCGAGCGACTTGTCGCCGAGCTTCGGATCGCGCGCGGGCCGGCCGAAATGTTCGCCGAACGCATCCGACAGCGTCGAGTCGGTCGAGTAGTGGTACGCGAAGTAGCGCATGTCGTGCCACACGCTGCCGTCCTCCGCGACGTCGAGGATCTCGTAGATCTTGTCGACGAAGCGCGGCTTGCCGTACGGGTGCATGCCCATCAGCTTGTACTCGCCTTCGTTCACCTCGAACCCGCAGTACGCGGTGAACGCGGAGTAGAGGAGGCCGAGCGAGTGGGGGAAGCGGATCTCCTTGATGATCTCGATGTTCCTGTCGCGACCGACGCCCATCGTCGACGTCGTCCACTCGCCGGCGCCGTCGACGGTCAAGATCGCGGATTCCTTGAACGGCGAGGTGAAGAAGCTCGACGACGCGTGCGACACGTGGTGCTCGGCGAAGAGCAGCTTGCTGGCGGGCAGCTTCAGACGCCGCGCCATCATCGACTTGATCCACAGCTTGTCCGAGATCCAGCGCTGCATCGACTCGCGGAACACCGCCAGCGACCGCGGGAACGTTCCCATCGCGGTGAGCAGCATGCGCTCGAACTTCACGAACGGCTTCTCGTAGAAGACGACGTAGTCGACGTCGGCGAGCGTGATCCCGCCGGTCTTCAAGACGACGTCGATCGCGAGCTCGGGGAACCCCGAGTCGTGCTTCTTGCGGCTGAAGCGCTC
>CAZQHA010000069.1:0-13250 GCA_964592795.1 uncultured Planctomycetaceae bacterium
CACCGTAGACGGACTTCCATCGGTTCGTCACGAGGCCGATCGCGCGCGCGGTCGGCCTCGTTCTTTCACTCGATCTCGTACAGGCGGTACGAGTCGAAGCGCAGCTCGCGGGGACTGCGATAGAGCAACCGGTATCCGGGCACGCTCGCGAGCGCGTTCGCATCGGTGCTGAAGAACGCCGCCGCCGCGGTGCCGGGGGACGGGAGCTCCTGCTTGTTCGGGATGCCGCCGATGTACTTCGTCGCCCACCACATCGTCTGTCGATCGATCAGCACGTAGCGACATCGATAGCGCTTCACGAGCTCGCGGAACTCGTCCGGAGTTCCCTGGCAAAACGTGATGTGGAACTCCTCGGCGCGGCGGCGGCTGCGCTGCGTCTCGTACTTCGGCTGGAGGATCGCCGGATGGCGCGTGTGCGCCAGGATCGCGGTCGAGTTCACGAAGTCCGAGGCGATCGCTTCACCGTGCGGAACGAGTGCGGGGATCGAATCGACGAGGTGCGCCAGCTCCGCGTTGCGCGCGGGGGGCTGGTACCAAGGGATCACGTATTGCGGGATGACGTGCACGCGGTCGATCGCTTGGAGCAGGATCCCGATCGCCATCGCGGTGACCGCGGCGGACGGCCTCCATCTGCGCAGCACGACGACCGCGACCGCCGGCGCGAGCAGCCCCGGCAAGATGATCAACCGCTGCACGAGGCACGCCGCGAGCGTCGAGCCGAGCGTGAGCGCGATCAGGATCGATTCGATCGGATCGCCGCGTCCGCGCAGCCAGGCCGGCGCCGCCATGACGGCTCCGATCGCGAGGAACAGCGCGCCCACCGGGAACTCCATCACGACTTGGAGGAGCGACGCGGTCGCGAACGGTCCTTGCCACAGGAGTCGCACCTCGGGCGTCAGCTCGTCGGGATTCGGCGGCCGGCGGCCCAGGTGCTCGAGCTTCGCCTTCATCAAGGCGAAGACGTGCGAGTAGTCGCCTTGTCCGCCGCCCACGGCGTTCGAGACGGCGGAGGAGGCGAGCATGAGGAGGACGAGCGTTGCAAGCACGACACCGATGGATGCGACGCGCGAGCGCGCGCCGCGGCAGGCCAGCATCGCGGCGAGCATCTGCATCGGCAGCGAAAGCAAGAAGAGCTTGCTCCACAGGACGGGCACGACGAGCGAAGCCGCGCCGAGGATCGCGACGAACACCCACGCGCGCGGCGCCGCGAACGGATTCTGTCCGGTCCTCAGAAACCACAGGAACACGGTGAGCACGAACAGCGTCACGACGAAGCTCATCGCGTGCCACGTCGACACCGCGAGCACGAGCGCGAGCGCGGCGAGCACGTACGACGTCACCGTGCGGACTCGGTACGCGCGGACGAGCAGCCACACGTGCAGCGCGAGCCAGGGCACCGAGAAGTCCTCGCGGATGAAGATGAACCCGATCGTGCGGTAGTTCGCGGCGAATCCGGTGTAGAGGAGCACCGAGAGCGCGGCCCACAGGTGGCGGCGCGACAGCTCGTACGCCAGGCCGTACACGCCGATCGCCGCGAGGCTCGCGAAGATCCCCATCGCGTACACGGCGACGACGTGCAGCGGCGTGTCCGGCGCGAGGAAGAGCTTGCACCACGCGACGACGAACTCCTGGCCGACGGTCTCCATCGCGGGCCAGTCGGAGAGCTCCGGCCATTCGATGTTCGGATCGGCGCGCAGATCCGGCGGCGGCGCGCCGCCGTGCTCGACGATGCGGTCGGTGACGTAGTAGAGGAGGCCCGGATCGCTCTTCAGGAGGCCCTTGGCGCTCGCGACGTCGAAGCACGGGTCGGTCAGCGCGGTGTGGATGCGCAGGAACGAGCCCAGCGCGATCGCGGCGATCAGGACGAGCACGCCGCCGAGAAGCGCGCGGCGATCCTGCGGAGGCTCCGGAGTCATGGACGCGTCTGCCGGAACGGAGTCTTGGCGCGGTAGAGATCGCGGCGTGCGACGAACTCGGCGAGCTCCGCCGGCTCGACGTGCGCGCGCAACTGATCGAGCGCGTGCTCGATCGACTTCACGGCCTCGTCGAAGCGTCCGTTCTCCGCGAACGCCGCGGCGAGCGTGTCGAGGATCAGCGGATCGTCGCCGCCGGTCTCGCGATCGAGCTCCTGTGCGATGCGCAGCGCCTCGGGACCGTCGCGCACGGCGTCGTCCGGCGCGGTGGCGAGGTGCCATGCGAGGTCGATGTCGAGCGCCGTCTGCGCGGGCGAGCGGCGGATCGCCTCGCGCAGCTGCGCCACCGCGCCGGCGTACTCGCCGCGCAGGGCGAGGAGCTCCGCGAGCTGCGCGCGCGCTTCGACGAGATCGGGAGCGAGCTCGACCGCCTTCTGGAACGCCGCCTCTGCTTCCTCGTATCGCTCCGTGCCGCGCAGCGCGCCGCCCAGATTGAAGTGCGCGCTGGCGAACGCGGGGTTGAGCCGCAGCGCCGCGCGGTAGTTCTCGATCGCCGGTGCGATCTCGCCGCGGTTCAAGTGCACGTTGCCCAGGCCCGTCAGCGATTCCCAGTCGTTGGGATCGATCGCCAGCGCCGCGCGGAACTCGCGCTCGGCTTCGTCGAGGTCGCCGCGCTGCGCGAGCGCGACCGCGAGGCTGCGATGCGCGTAGGCGTTGCTCGGGCGCGCGCGCGCGGCGTCGCGCAGGACCGCGAGCGCCTCGTTGTCGCGACCGAGCCGCCGCAGAACGTCGCCGAGGCTCGCGGCGGCGTCGGGCTCGCCGAGCTCGTTGGCGCGGCGATGGTGCTCCGCGGCTTCCTGGAGCTTGCCTTCGCTCGAGAGCGTGCTGCCGAGCAGCTGCTCGAACGCGCCGCGGTGCGCGTCCTTGCCATCGAATCCGATCGCCGCGTTGATCATGGGGTACGCGAGCCCGATCGAGAGGCCCAGCACGAGCGCGATCGCCTTCGATATCGGAGCGCGGTGACGCGCGAGCTCCATGATCGCCCACGCGGCGAGCACCGCGAGGACCGGAACGACGGGGAACCTGTAGCGCGGCGAGTACCAGAAGAGGGCGACGGTGAAGAACGGCGCGCCGAACAGCACGGCTTCGACGAGATAGCGCCGCGAGCTCGCGACGAGAAGCAGCACGACGAGCAGTCCGCAGGCGGTGAACCACGCCGTGGGGAACGGCGTCCAACGGAGCGCGGTCGCGATCCCCGCGTCGATCTCGAGCGACGGCTGATAGATGTCGCCGTAGTTTCGCGCGGAGAGGAACCAGTAGATCTTGCGGAAGAAGAGCGAGACGGCGTTCGCGGGATCGGACTTCCAGAAGTCGAGCCCCTTCCTCATGAACGCGCGGCTCGCGCCGCGCCACGTGCCGTCGGTCTCGGCTCGCATCAGCTCGCGCGCGTCGATGTTCTGCTTCGTGCGATCGGCCGAGATGCCGGGCACGGGCTTGTACGTGCCGACGGCGCCGGGACTGTTGCCGTGGTAGAAGCCGAGGCCGCCTTGCGCCGACACGGGGATGAGCTCACCGCACGCGAGGTAGTTGTGCACCGTCGCCGGCGCGACGACGGCGAGCGCGATCGCGACCACGGACAACGCGCGGGCGACGCCGAGCTTCCGGAAGCCGCTCCGCCAGACGATCCACACCGCCGCGAGCGCGATGCCCGCCATCCACGGCGGGTTCCCGAGAACGTTGAGCCCGAGTGCGACGCCGAAGCTCGCGAGCGCCCAGCGAACGCCGCGATCGTTCCGCTCGAGCGCCTCCTCGAGCACGATCGCGCGCTCCCAGAGCAGCGCGGTGACGAGCGCCTGCACCGTCGAGTTCAGCACGCGGCCGGCGAAGAACGCCGGCTCCTGCATCAGGACGTAGAGCGCGGCCGCGAGCAGCCCGACATGCGGGTCGAAGCGCTTGCGACCGACGCGAAACAAGAGGAGCACGGTCGCGATGTGCATCGCGCCCTGCAGCACGTACGCGCCGAGCGCCCACGGGTAGAGCGGCGCCGACATGAACGGCGTGTCGTCGACGAGCTTCCCCGAGGCGATCTCACCCGCCCATTGCCAGTACTCGGCGGCGTCGTTGATCGGCGTGCGCGTGAACGGGTTGTCGCGGAAGCCTTGGGACAGGATCGCGAACTGCGCCCACGCGGCGTAGGCGCACAGGAGAACGAGCGCGACGACGATGGGCCGCGACGGTTTCCCCAGCTTCACTCCGACCTGACCTTCCGACACGCGCGAGATGTTTGCATATGGCCGAGATCGCTCCAACGGGTGAGGCCGTGCTGCGTGTTAGAGTGCTCGACCACCTCCATGCGCCTCGTCCTCGGGTTCACGCTCTCGCTCGCGATCGCCGCGTGCGGCTCTGACGATGCGCCGCCGGCGCGACCAAACGTCGTGCTGATCTCGATCGACATGCTGCGGCCAGATCACCTCTCGTCATACGGCTACTCGAGGCCGACGAGCCCGGCGATCGATCGCCTCGCGTCCGAGGGCGTCTTGTTCGAGAACCAGATCTCGAGCTCGTCGTGGACGCTGCCGGCGCACGCGGCGATGTTCACGTCCGTGCCCGACTCCGTTCACCAGTGCACGGACACGAACACCGCGCTCTCGCAGGGCTGGACGACGCTCGCGGAGCGCTTCGCGAGCGCCGGCTACAGCACCGCCGGCTTCTTCGCGGGGCCGTACCTGCACCCCGCGTTCGGGCTCGACCAAGGCTTCGAGCACTACGAGAACTGCACGTCGTACCGCGAGACGCTCGACGGCGACGCGATCGATCGGTGGGCGATGGACGAGGGCGTGATGAAGGCCAGCCACCGCGACGTCACGAACCCGACGGTGTACGCGGCGGTCGAGAAGTGGCTCGCGGCCCGGCCGAGCGATCGGCCGTTCTTCCTGTTCATCCACCTGTGGGACGTGCACTTCGACTTCATCCCGCCGCCGCCGTACGACACGCGCTTCGATCCCGACTACACCGGCGAGATCACCGGCGAGAACTTCTTCTTCGACCCGCGCATCCACCCGAAGATGGCGGCGCGCGATCTCGAGCACCTGATCGCGCTCTACGACGGCGAGATCGCGTGGACGGACTCGTTCATCGATAAGCTGCGCGCGGCGTTCGAGTCGGCCGGCCTGCTCGACGGCACGGTGCTCGCGATCACGTCCGATCACGGCACCGAGTTCTTCGAGCACGGCGCGAAGGGCCACCGGCAGACGCTCTACGACGAATCGATCCGCGTGCCGCTGATCGTGCGCTACCCGCCGCGCATCGCAGCGGGCAAGCGCGTGGAGGCGCAGACGCGCTGCATCGACATCGGGCCGACGCTGCTCGACCTCGCCGGGCTGCCGCGCGCGAGCGACGTGATGGGGGAGAGCCTCGTTCCGAAGGTCGGCGCGGCCGGCGCGCGCGACCTCCGCGCCGTCAGCGAGCTCTTCAGCGTCGGCCGCAACATGCGCGCGGTGCGGACGCGCGAGTGGAAGTGGATCGACTACATCGCGGCCGGGAAGTCGTCGTGCTACGACCTCGCCCGCGATCCCGCGGAGCGCTCTCCGCTCCACGGATCCGGGTCCGCGCAATGCAAGTCGGCGGAGCTCGGCTCCTTGGAAGCCGTCGGCGTTATGAAGAAGTTCGTCGGCGAGCACCCGGTCTCGACGCGCGAGTCGAACGTGCCCGAGGAGATCAAGCGCCAGCTCGATTCGCTCGGGTACACCGGCGGCAAAGACGAGTGAGCGCGACGCTCACGGGCCCGAGCCCGCGGTTCCGCCTCACCGCGTGGGGAGCTTCACGTGCGCTAGCCACGCCTCTTCGACATCGCGCAGCGGGACGTCGAACGACTTCTTGAAGTCGCCCGCGGACGCCTTCCCCGCGTACGCGCTCTGCAGGAAGGCGAAGAACTTCGGACGGTACTTGCCGCCGCCTCCGTGCATGAGGAAATGGACCAGCGTGTACGCCTCGGCGTACTTGAGGTCCATGTCCGACGAGCTGATGAAATCCCCGCTCTCGAATTGCAGGACGCGCGAGAGGCCGTGCGGTTTCTTGGTCTCGCGCTGCAGCTTGAAGTGGCTCTCCGCGATCGCACCGAGCTCGAAGCGCGCCGGTCCCGGATCCGACAAGAGCGAGCACGCGAAGTATTCGGCCAGCCCTTCATCGAGCCAACCCGGGATCGTGCCGGTTCCCGCGCGCGTGCCGGCGGTGGTCGCGTGTAGAAGCTGGTGCGTCGCCTCGTGGACGAGCGCGCGGCGCGGTTCGACGGCCGCCGCGTTGACGACGACTTGGGCGGTGCCACGGTCGAAGTACGCCGCCCGTCCGAACTGGCTCTCCGGAAAGGTCCGGTTGTCGCCGTACACGCCGACTCCGAGCGGCGTGTACACCTCGCGCAGCTCGACGGCCGCGCCGAGCACGCGGTAGAACTCGCGGTAATAGCGCTCGAGATCGACGGCGCGCGCGGTGGCGTCGCGCAGCGAGAGGTTCGTCAGGATGGAATAGTGGGAGGTCTCGAGCTTCCACGGGTCGCGCAAGTCGGCGCGCGCCGGGACGAGCTTGTCGAACAAGACGAGCTTGTCGCCGCGCTTCGCCATCCAACCGGCCTCGCGCTGGACGTGTCCAAGCAGGGTGTGCGCGGCCAGGTTCGCGGGGTCCGCGCACAGCGCGGAGAGCGCGAGCACTTCCGCTTCACCGGGCAGCGCCTGCTCCCTGCAGTAGAGCGCGAGCTCGACCTCCGCGGCCGCGTCGTTCGCCGGGAGCTTCTCGTGCCGGTCCAGGACATCGTTCAGCGAGCGCGCGGCGGTGCGGACGCTCGCGATCTCGCCGACGGGGATCCTGCGCTCCTTCGACTTCACCAGCACGACGAGCGCGTCGGGCTTGTCGATCACGACGTAGCCTTCGACCGTCTCGCCGCTCTTCATCTGGACGCGGTCGAGCGGCCGCGTCCCGCCGCCTTCCGCCAGGAGCGCCAGCGCGAGCACGAAGATCCCTGTCATCTTTCTCTCCAGAGGGTTCGGGACGGAGCTTGACGCCGGGCGGGAACACTGTACTATCTGCGCTAGTACAGTTGCCGGAGCCCCGCGAGCCGCCGCATGTTACTGCGCCTCGACCCCCTCAGCGCCGAACCGATCTTCGAGCAGATCGTCTTCCAGGTGAAGGCGCAGGTGGCGCGCGGGACGCTGCGCGCCGGCGACAAGCTGCCCTCGGTGCGCGAGCTCGCGAAGGAGCTCGCGATCAACCCGAACACCGTGGCGCGCGCGTACCAGGCGCTCGAGAGCCAGGACGTGATCGTGCGGCGGCAGGGCTCGGGCTGCTTCGTCACCGGCAACACGAGCGCGCTCAAGCTCGAGAGCCGCAAGAAGCAGCTCGACCAATTGATCCACCGCACCGTGACCGAGGCGTTCCACCTCGGCTTCGGCGCGGACGAACTTCGCAGCGCGCTCGAGAAGCGGCTGCGCGCGCCGAGCGCGCGGGAGTGAGCTCCATGAACGAACCGATTCGATTCGACGACGTGCACCGCAGCTTCGACGGACGGCCCGTGCTCACGGGCCTCTCGTTCGCCGTACGCCCGGGGGAGATCTACGCGCTGCTCGGCCGCAACGGAGCGGGCAAGACGACGGCTCTTTCGATCTTGCTCGGCTTCCTGCGGCCGATGCAGGGCGGGGCGACGATCCTTGGCGAGCCGAGCACCGAGCTGCGCGCGAAGACGCGGCTCAAGATCGGCCTCGTCAGCGAGGGACACCCGCTGTACTCGTGGATGAGCGTGCGCCAGGCGATCGAGTTCGAGGCCGGCACGCGCCCGAACCTCGATCGCATGTACGCCGTCGACGCGATCGACCGGCTGCGCCTGCGCCAAGGACAGCGCATCGGCCGGCTCTCGCGGGGTCAGGCTGCGCAGCTCTCGCTCGTGTTCGCGATGGCCGGCGATCCGGAGGTCCTCGTGCTCGACGATCCGGCGATGGGTCTCGATCCGGTCATGCGGCGCGAGTTCCTCGAAGCGATGATCGACCTCCTCGGGCGCGAGGGCCGCAGCGTGCTCTTCAGCTCGCACATCCTGGCCGACGTCGAGCGCATCGCGGATCGCATCGGCATCCTGCACGGCGGCCGGCTGATCGTCGACGCGAAGCTCGAGGAGCTGAAGAGTCGCGTGCAGAAGCGCTTCGCGCGCTCGCTCGTCGACCGCGACGTGCTCGCGGGAAAGGTCGGCGGCGTGCTCGCGTGCCGGCAAGCGCGCGAGGGGTACGAGCTGACACTGCTCGATTTCACGGACGAGCGTGAAGCGGCGCTGCGTGAGCTCGCCACGTCGCTCTCGGATCCAGCCGTACCGACGCTCGAGGAGCTCTTCATCGAGCTCACCGGGCAGTCCAACCTGCCGCCGCAAGTGCACGGCACTCGAGGTGCCGCATGAAATCGCTCGTTCGGAAGGAGCTGAGCGAGGCCCTCGTGCCCGCGCTGCTCCTGTTCGTTCCGCTGTGCGTCGTATGGGTCGCCGCACTGAACGCGCGTGACGTGCTGATGAATCCACAGGAGGATGCCGCGATCTCGGCGCTCGCGACCGCGGGGTTCGCCGGGCTCCTGATCGGTTACTGCCAGTTCAGCAGCGAACGCTGGCGCAAGACCCTCGGTTACGCGCTCCACCGCGGGACGAGCGACGGGCACGTGTTCGTCGCGAAACTCATTGCGGGCCTCGTGGCGACGGCGCTGCTCGCCATCGGACCGCCGATCGTGTTCACGCTCGTGCACCAGGTCATCAGCTCGGGCGAATTCGTGTTCCAGTATCAGCGCATCGTCGAGCTGGCGTGGCTGTCGGCGTCCGGAGTCGGCACGTACGCGCTCGGCACGATGGTCGCGCAGCTACACCGTGCGTGGTGGAAGGAAGCGGGGTTCGCGCTCGCTGCTTGCGGCGCGCTCACGATCGTCACGATCAGCTCGACCGTGATGACGGTCGACGATCCCGCGCCCCACGCGCTGCGATACGTCGTCATCCAGATGGCGATCGCAGGCGTTCTGCTCGCCGTCGCGTTTCGATTGTTCACCCAGCGCGGCGACAGCGACTTGCCGCTTCCTGCCGCGCCGCATGTCGCGCTCGGCCTTCTCGGAATCATCCTCTTCGTCCTACCCCTCGATCTTGGAGCGGCGGCCGCCGAGAGCGAGTGGATTCAGGAGATCCGCCGGTCGTATCCGATCCTGCTCCGCGATCGCGCGACAGGTCGGGTCCTCGCCGCGGCGCGCAACGATCGCGGAGAGTTCAGGGAGGTCGACGCGTCGGGCGAGATCGTGCCTTCGGGAACTGCGGCTCTCTGGAGCGGCGAAGGTGGTTGGGAGGGCGAGAATTCACCGTACGACGTGGTGCACTACCCGATGACGCGACCCGAGAGCGTGGCCGACGATCCCTTGGAGCCCCCCCGTGGTGCCGCGATCCTCAACGGTCGCTGGTCGTACTTGAACTTCATGAACAGTCCCGTCGCGACCGTTTCTGCGGCGAACGGAGAGTTCGTGGTCCAAGGGTTCCTCGACTTGCACGCCGGCGTCGTGCGCGTGTTCTTCTCCGAGTTCCATCCGCGGAAGGCTCCCGTTGCGCGCCCCGATCTCGTGCTGCCGGGCGGCCTGCCGATGGCGCTCGCGATCGAGCGGCCAGAGCCGTACGGGAAGTTCTCTTCGCACTCGGTCGCGGTGTTCCCGCCCACCCAGCGAGTGCCTTGGACGGGCGAAGAGCCCTCGGTCTACACGACGCCGTGCGTCGTCGACGCGCGAGATCGAACGATGTGGCGCATCGATCCGCTCGATCTGCGCGAGCCTGCGCGCGAAGTCACGCTCCCCGGCGGCGATCGATTCGTGAAGATCGCCGGTCGTTCGGGACCGGGGTACGTGACGGCGCCGTACGCGCAGTACGTCGAAGGCGAACGCGGTCGGTACGCCTGGAATGGAACGGGCTTCGAAGCGGTTGAGCGCGAGGCTCCCGCGGTCGCTCCGACGGGCGACGCATCGAAGCTGGTCGTCCTTTTGAACTCGTCCGACCCACTCGAGTACGTCGCCGAGGTGCGCGGCGCCGACGGCAGCGAAGTGCTGTACACCTACGAGTATGCGCCGCGTGGGGCGTATGCGAACGCTCGTCTCGCATTGATCTACTTGACGAACGTCGTGCGATCGCCGCTGCGCGCCGTGACCTCTTACTTCAGGACGTCAGCCGACGCACGTGCGCGAGACGCAACCAGCGGATGGGCCGCGGTCCTGCTCTACGATCAACAACGTCCGTTGCTCCTCCTCGTGGTGCTCGTCGTGGCGGCGCTCTTGACGCGTCAAGTGATTCGCACGCTGGTGCGTCGCGGTGCGAGTCGTGGAACGATCGGCGTGTGGGCGATCCTGACCGCGGTTCTCGGCGCGTACGCATACCTCCTGTTCCGCATCCTCGAGCCGCGCGGGCTGCCCACGCGCGTCGTCGGAACCACGGCGTCGCCCGCGCCGCTCTTGATCGAGAGCCACGCGCCCAACGGGGCGCAGGCCGCCGGAAGCATCTGAACCGGTCGGCGCGCTGAAACCGTGATATAGAGGAAGCACTGCGCGAAGGCGCGGGACATGAAGCACTTCCTCGGCTCGCTATCGCTCGCATTCGCGCTCGCGGCGCATGCACACTCGGCGACGTTCCAGAAGATCGCGCCGACGCTCGCCGATCAGCCGTACGGCGACGGGCACCCGAGCCAAGTGCTCGACCTCTACATCCCCGCGGGAGCTCCGCCGATCGTTCCGCGGCCGCTCGTCATGTACCTGCACGGCGGCGCTTGGATGAGCGGCAACGAGGACGAGCTGCCGGAGGTGTGCCTCGAGATGATGCGCAAGGGGATCGCGATCGCGAGCGTCGGCTACCGGTTGACGGGACCGCAAGGCGAGTGCGCTCGGACGCCGCCGAACTGGTCGCCGATTCCGTTCCCCGCGCAGATCCACGACGCGAAGGCCGCGGTGCGTTGGCTCAAGGTGCACGCCGACGATCCGCCGTACGGCCTCGACGTCGCGCGCATCGGCGTGCACGGCAACTCCGCGGGCGCGCAGCTCGCGCTTCTGCTCGCTCTGACGGGCGACGATTCGCCGCTCGACGGACAAGTCGGCGCCGAGGACTTCGCCGACTCGAGCGTCGCGATCGCGTCGGCGTACGCGGCGCCGACCGACTTCTACTCGCTGGCGGACGACGATCTCCTGCAGGCGGGTGGGGCGGACCCGCCGTGCACCAGCTGGGACGACTGCTGCTCCGCGCTGTCCGCGTTCTTCGGATGGCAGCAGGGGCTCGGTGACATCAAGGCGCACTGGGCGAATCCCAGGGGGTCGTACGTCGCGCTGAAGAACCTCGTCATCGCCGCCAGCCCGATCTCGTGGGTCGGCAGCCGGCCGAGCGCTCCTCCGATCTTCCTCGCGCACGGAACGAACGACGAGACCGTGTCGACGATCCAGGCCAATCGCTTCTCGACGCGCCTCCACATCTTCGACGTCGCGCACGACTACCGGCCGATCCCGGAAGTCGGGCATCGCTTCACGGAGGACAACAGCCCCTTCGTCGACGAGGAGCTGATCGAGTTCTACCTCGCGTTCTTCACGCCGCCGACCGCGCCTGCGATCAGCTTCACCGCGCCGCAGCAATCCTGCTTCGGCTACGACAGCAACGATCCGACGTGGTGCCCGTGCGGGAACGAGAGCCATTTGCGCTCGCGACAAGGCTGCAAGTGGGGGCAGGTGTTCGAGGGCGTCACGGAGGCGCTCGTCGGCGCCGAGCTCCACGCCACGGGAATCCCGAGCGCGTCGGTCGCGCCGCTGCACCAGCTCGTCTTGCGCGCCGACGGCATGACGAACGAGCTCGCCACGTTCTGGCAGGCGGGCGCGTCCTCGTCGCCGATGGCTTTCAACGATGGATTGGATTGCCTCTCGCGACCCAGGCTCGCACTCGTCAGCAAGCACCCGACGAACGGATTCGCTCGATATCCGACGCCCGGCGACGTTCCGCTCTCCGTCCTCGGCGCCATTCCTCCCGGCGGCGCGACCGTGCACTACCAAGTGCGCTACCGGACGCCGTTCGGGTTGTGCGGGCCCGTCGGGTTCAACACGACGAACTTGCTGACGGTGACCTGGGTCCCGTGACATGAAAAAAGATGGGGCCCGAAGGCCCCATCTCGATTCACTCGTCGCGCAGCACCGCCGCGCGCCTCACGGTTACGGCCAGATGATCTTGTAGCCGTTGGACGTGTTCGCCATCGACGGGTTGCAGAAGTTCGGCGCCGCGTGCCGGTAGTAGAACTGGTAGTACGCGGTCTGACCGGGTTGCTGGAGCGTCGACGCCGACACGGTGTTGGTTTGCACGTCGTTCGGATACGTCCACGTGCCGATCGCCGCGCCGTGCGTTCCCGCGTAGTGCGCGCCGAATCGGTACATGTGACCGTCGCCTTCGCGAGTCACACAGAAGATGCCGTCGCTGTTCGCGACGCCCTGCGGGAGCATCGCGTTGCCGACGACCATGAAGCCGAAGCCCACGTAGTTCGGTCCGATGTTCACGTTGAACTGGATCGTGTCGGGCTGCGTCGTCCCGGTCGCGCTCAGCACCGCACCGTCCAAGTTGAACGCGTTCGCGCAACCGTGACCGAGCGCTGCCGGCGGATTCGGAACGATGTAGGGAGCCTTGCACGGGCAGGGCGTGCCTTGCGCACCGTCGCCCGACACGAAGCAGAACGCGTCGCGGTCGGTCTCGATGCAATCGGGCGCGCCGTCGCCGTCGCTGTCGGTTTCCGGAATGCCGCAACCGCAGACTCCGGGCCGCGTCTTGTTCGGATCCGTCGGGCATCCGTCGACGCAGTCGGCCGTTCCGTCCCCGTCCGTGTCCGTGTCGAGAACGCCGCAGCCGCATTGTCCGGGGTCCACCTTGTCAGGATCCGTGGGACATCCATCGATGCAGTCGGCGGCGCCGTCGCCATCGGTGTCGGTGTCGACCTGACCGCAACCGCACGCACCCGGCTGGGTCTTGTTGGGGTCGGTCGGGCAACCGTCGTTGCAGTCCGCGACTCCGTCGCCGTCCGTGTCGACGTCGGAGACGCCGCAACCGCAGATCCCCGGGCGCGTCTTGTTCGGATCGGTCGGACAGCCGTCTTGGCAATCCGCGGTTCCATCGCCGTCGGTGTCGACGTCGGAGACGCCGCAGCCGCACGTTCCCGGCGTCGTCTTGTTGGGATCGGTCGGGCATCCGTCGTTGCAGTCCGGGACGCCGTCGCCGTCGGTGTCGACGTCGGAGACGCCGCAGCCGCAGGCACCCGGCGTCGGCTTGTTGGGATCGGTGGGGCA